>CANORX010000193.1 GCA_947569225.1 uncultured Clostridia bacterium | reverse complement strand
TAATATATTTGGCTCATAACTAAAGTAGAGATTGCATAAATAAATACACCTGATAAAATAACTAATAATAAAAACCTAACACATTTATACTTATTTAATTTATACTTTTTAATAAGTTTTTTATCTTTACCTAATTCATTTAAAAGTAATTCATCATCTATCTTATCTTGTTTAGTACTTTTACTTTCTTCTTTTTCTTTAACTAAATTTTTACTTACACTCTTCTTTTTATTATTTTTATCTTTATTTATTTCATTTAAAAGTACTTTATCATCTATCTTATCTTGTTTAGTATTTTTACTTTCTTCTTTATCCTTAACTATATTTTTACTTACACTTTTCTTTTTACTATTTAAATTACTACTATTTTTTAAAAGTACTTCACTAGATACTTTCTCTTTCTTAGCATTTTTAATATTTTCTTCTTTTCTCTTACCAGTACTAGATACTTTATTCTTAATAGGTTTCTTAACAACGACATCCTTAACACTACTTTTTTTCTTAGTACTTTTATTTAAAGACTTTTTTGTTCCAACCTTATTCACCTTACTATTAGACATAAAACTCACTCCCACTTTTACACATAATTCATTTTAAATATTATCACACGATTAAAACATAGTCAAACATCTATTATAAAATTAACATATCAAAAAACACTAAAAAAACAAGCTATTTCTAACTTGTTTAAAATCTAACTAATTAGCTTTTTTCTTTAAAAGTAATACAATACCAGCTAAAGAAGCAAGAGCTAAAATTCCATAGAATAATACATTTGTTACACCTGTTTGAGCATTATTAGAAGCTGGTAATAAAACATAACTACTACAATGTTCTAATTCAAATATAACAACATCTTCTACTTCTCCATCTAATTCATATTGAGTAACTTTAAGATTACTTTTAGCTAATTCTAACTTACCAGTCTTTTCATTATAATAATATAATGATAAAACATCTCCTACTGCAAATCTATCTTGAACAGAAACTATAACTTTAGTTCCCTTAGGAAGATTTCCACTGTGTTCAAAATCAATAATTAAACCTTTATCTTTAGGATTTAATAACTTATTAATCTTATCAGCTAGTTCCTTAGCTACTTCTTCACCAACACTTACATTAGCATTAAAGCCTTTATCTGTATCAGTTAACTTACTTCCATCGATTACCCAAACAACATCACTATCAGTAGGAATTAAGATTTCACTACCATCCTTCTTAATAGCCTCTAGATTTTCATCTGTAACATTTCCATTATCAGGTAAAAGAATAGATAAATCACTATCTCCCTTCATTGCTTCTTTTAAACTAGTAATTACAGATTCAGCTGTAGAATCTTTAGTAATACTAACTGTATATTGTTTAGCAATAAAAGATTCACCTTCTAATACCTTAGTATAAACGAACTTGATAAAACTATCGCTATAATCACTGATTGTAATAGCCGAATCATCAGTCATTTCTTTTTCTAGTTCTTTTTCAATATCAGCAATTAATGGATTTTCTCCTACTACAATAGTAATTTCATAACTTGTAGTAGCGCTTCCTCTAGTAAGTTTTATAACTTTAACATCACCATCAGTAATTTCTACATCACCAATACCGTCAATAGTAACATCAGCATCACTAGTAGCACTTAAAGAAACCTTCTTAGTTCCATAAGGTACTTCTAAATTATAAGTATAATTATCAGCAGCAAAATTTGGTGATAAAGTTCCTACACTAGCACTAATACCTTTTAAATAAGGTTTACTTGCTTCTTTCTTAGTAACATTAATAGTATAACTAGCTGAAGTTTCACTAGTCTTTTCAACTATTATAGAAAAACTACTCTTACCATTTTCCTCTAAATTAGAATAATCTAATCCATTTGATACTAAATCAGCACTTTGTGTACTTAAAGATGCACCACTTTTAGGTGTAGCAGTTAAAGTTAATTTACCTGCATTATAAGGCACTTCTACTTCACAAACATATGTAGGATCAGTTGCCTCTGTATTTTCAGTACAAGCTGTTAAATCTACAGTTGCTTCACCAATCTTTAAAGTTTCTAAACTTGTATTAGGATTGAACTCAAGAGCATCTAAAACTGGTACCATTAATGTAGCTACTAAAAACGCCATAAATAAATTTTTCATTTTCTTCATAAATATCATTCCTTTCTTTTTAACAAAATAACACTTGTTAACCTATAACTCCTTTCTAATCACTATAATACGTTACATACAATACTTTGTCAAGCTAAATAATTTTACATTTTTTTCATAGAACAAAAGCAAATTATAGTATAAGCAATAATTCACTTCAAACCCTCACAAGTTTAAATTCCTACTTCATAGAATTTGCATTCTCCATAGGCCAATTTCCCCTAGTTGCTAGGGTACTAAATATATTTTTAAAGTTTATAAATTTCTAAAAGTGTATATGTACCTACATATGTGGCTGTCTTCTTCTTTTTTTTTTTATTAGGTATTTAGCTCATTTACATTTCCAATGCTATACCAAAAGT
>CANORX010000192.1 GCA_947569225.1 uncultured Clostridia bacterium | reverse complement strand
TTATAACAAATATATTATTTTTTTACTATATTCTTATTGATATATTTTATGTAAAATTTTTTTATTATTGTTAGTGTTTTTTCTTTAAATGTTATATAATTAGTATGGTGAGTTATAATGGATGAGAATTTGGAAGTTGTAAGCTTTGATAATGAACCTAAGAAGTTTAGTGTTTTGGATACATATGGCGAAAATTTAAGAAATAAGGTTTATATTACTAATCCAGCGATTGGAAGAGAAGAAGAGATTAAGAATACTTTGCTTATTTTATTAACTCCTGAAAAAAGTGCTATGCTTGTTGGTAAACCTGGTATAGGAAAGACAGCTATTGTTGAAGGTATAGGTTATAGACTTCAGAAGGGTAATGTTCCAGATGCTTTAAAAGATTATGAGCTTATTAAGGTAAATGTTTCAAGTTTACTTGGTAATATAGAAAATGAAAAAGGTGTTAGTGAAAATAAGTTACAGATACTTGTTAGTGAGCTTAAGACAAAAGAAAATATTATTTTGTTTATAGATGAGGCACATTTATTGGTTAGTAGAAATACTAGTAATTTAAATGTCGATTTTGCTAATATGTTAAAACCTGGGTTAGATAGGGGTACTATTAAAATGATAGGTGCGACTACGACTGAAGAGTATGATTCTTATATTTTGCGTGATAGAGCTTTTCTTAGAAGATTTCAGAAAGTTGATGTTAGTGAGCCTACTATGGATGATACTGTTAAGATTTTAATTGGTACTTATCCTAAACTGTAGAAGCAAAGTGGAGTGAAAATTCCATATAGTGATTATCAAAAAGAGAAAATATTTAAGTTTTTAGTTGATTATACAGATGAGTATAAGAGAATTTATGAGATTGGTAATAGGTATCCAGATATTTCTTTAACTTTGTTAGGTAATGCTTTTAGTAATGCAGTGTTTGAAAATAAAGATATGTTAAATATTACACATATTTATAATGCTTTAAAGAATACAAAAACAGTTTATGATGATGCTAAGAGAAAAGGTATTGTTGAGTTCAAGAATATTTTTAAGGATATTATAGAAGAAGAAAATGCAATTTTGGATTAATTTTTCTTTTTTTTCTTTTTACAATTTTTGAAGAAATTTTGAAGATTTTTATTTTTGTATATTGTTTTTTAGAGTATTTGTTTCTTTTTTTATGCATTTATAAGTTTTGCAGGTTTATTTTTTAAAATTGTATGTGTTTGCTTTTTCTTTTCATGTGTGGTAGGTTATTAAAGCGAGGAGGGAAAAAGATTTTTCAAGAGATATTATGGGACACTATGATTTTAGTTTGGAAAAGGGAAAAATATATGGGTTGATTTGTTCTAATGATAGAGAGAAAAGTTTACTTTTTGAATCAATTTTAGATTTAAGTAAATATGGTAGAGAAACTATTTTATGTGGTTTTAATTTAAGAGCAAGTTTTAGTAATAGTATTAAAGATGTTAAGTGTATGGTAGAGATTAATAATTTGTATGAGTATTTATCAGCATGTGAAAATTTAAGGTGTTATGCTTTGTATTATAAAGTTACTTTTGATAAAATTAGTTTTTTAATTGATTTATTTGATATTGATAAGAGTAATTTACAATTTAAGAGTTTTTCACAAGATATGAAGTGTAGGTTAGCATTAGGTATATCTTTTCTTCATGATTTTAGGTTTTTGATTTTAGATGAGTTTTTAAATGGTTTAGATATTAAAGAAGTTATAAGTTTAAGGGATTTATTTTTAAGTTTTGAGGATAAAGTTATTATTTTTTGTTCAAAGGATATTTCCAAATTAGAGAGTATTGTAGATGAAGTTTTTTTAGTAAGAGATGGTCAAGTATGTTTAGAATCCATAAATATACAATATGAAAATTTAGGTTATAAGCAGTCTAAAATTTTGAAAAAGTCGTATGTTAAAGAAAGTAAAAGCGATAATTTACATAAAGGTTTAGCTAAAGTGAATGATGATAGTTCTTTAGAGGATATGCTTATATCTATGTTTGAAAATGAAAGTAATTATAAAAGTGATTGTTAATTATTTTGTGAGTATTTTGATATATAAAAAAGCTTTCTATGTTTTATAGAAGCTTTTTTAGTTTAGTATCCCATTTTTTTATATTCTTCGTATAGAGTTTTGAATCGATTAAAGTGTACAACTTCTCTTTGTCTTAAGAAACTAAGAGGCGCTAGTAAGTCTGGGTCTTTTGTTAAATCCATTAAGTTTTCGTAAACAACTTTAGCTTTTTCTTCTGCTGCCATGTCTTCTTGTAAGTCTGCTAGAGGATGTCCTGTTACTGATATATATGCTGTTGTAAAGTTTATTCCGTTAGCATTAACGGGTTGAAGTCCTTTGTTATTTCCAGCATAGTTTGTGTCTAGTCCAGCAGCTTTTAATTCTTCAATTGTAGCTTTTTTTGTTAGTTGATTAATCATAGTTGATATCATTTCGACATGTCCTAGTTCTTCTGTACGCTAACGATAGAGATATAAAGTAGTTATAATTAAAACCTAGGGT
>CANORX010000191.1 GCA_947569225.1 uncultured Clostridia bacterium | reverse complement strand
AAATGATAGATGGAGTGAAAATTTTACAAAGTGATGCTTTTAAAATACATCAAAAAGTAACAGAAACATATAATCTTGTATTCTTAGATCCTCCTTATCATTTACATTTAATAGGAAAAAAACAAGTGAGTTAAAGAGTTTAGTGCTTTCTAGTGGAAATTTAAATAAGATATTTACTCCTAAGATTACAGAGTATGATTTAGAAATATATGATTTTGTAAGAGAAGTACCAATAGATGCGATTCCTTATTTTGAGGATGCTAGTGTAAGTATTGTAGAGAATAGGTATGTAGGAGTTAATGATGATAAGATTATTATTACAGTAGATTTGGAAGGTGTACCTTCTACAGTTTATACACTTAATATAAAAAGAATTGAGCCTATGCTAGAACCTGTTGATGAAGGGTATAATTATACTGGAAGCTATCAAGAATTTGTTGCACCTAATTCGGCCAATTATACTTTAGAAGTTTGGGGCGCTAGTGGTGGCGGAAAACATCAATATGCAGATGGCGGAAGTGCTGGTCTTGCGGGATATGGTGGATACTCAAGAGGAACTGTTTATTTAACTGAAGGTGAGAAATTATATGTTTATGTTGGTGGACAAGGAAGTTATAGAACTGGCTCTGCTGGAACAGTAGCAGGAGGTTTTAATGGTGGTGGATACGCTTGGAAAACTACTAATGACCACTGGACGGTGTTTTCAGGAGGAGGTGCCACTGATATTAGATTTGTAAGTGGCGCTTGGAATGAAACGTCTTCTTTGTTATCTCGTGTTATTGTTGCAGGAGGTGGAGGTGGCGCTAGTATGCAAGCTGGATATGGTGGTGCTGGAGGAGGTACTACTGGCGGCCTTTCAAATCAATTTTCAGCTATAGCGGGTAGTCAAACTAAAGGTGGAATAGGAGCATCTTTTGGAATTGGTGCTGACTCTAAGACAGCAAATGGTGCAGTAGCAAGTTGGGGTTCATCAGGAGGTGGCGCTGGCTGGTATGGAGGTGGCGTTAATAACTGGGGAGCAGGTGCTGGAGGATCAGGTTTTGTTTGGACTAAGGAAACTAGCAATAATGTGCCAAGTGGATATAGTGTTAAGTCTTCATATTATTTAAAAGATGCGGAGACTATTTCTGGAAATAGTAAGGTACCAACTCATGATGGAACTAATTTGATGACAGGAAATTTGGGAAATGGATATGCTAGAATAACTGCTAACCCTGGAATAGTTGGAGATACTTTTTTAGATAGTATAGTTGTTGATAAAAATCCTAGTTTGATTGAGTTTTATCCTTGGGAGTTAAGCTATGAAATAAATTTAAGTAAGGATTATGGCGAAGTTCTTATTGAAGCAACTCCTAAAAGTAGTGAAGCTAAGATAATTGGAACAGGTAATATAAAATTAAAACCTGGGTTAAATGAACATAAGATAGTTGTTACAACTGAGGATGGTGCAACTAAGACTTATACTTTGAATATTACTAGAGAACCATCAGATGATAGTAAGCCAATAGATATTTTAATAAAAAATCCACAAGTTTATTTATGTGGTATGAGTAATAATTATTGTAAATATGCTTTTTTGAATACTACAGAAAGTTATGAAATTTTAATGCCTTTTGAAACTGAACAGATTACCTTAGAAGCTGTGTTAAAAAGTGAGTATCAAAGTGCAAAATATTATACAAACGACGAGGATGAAAGTGGTAATAAAAATAGAGTAGAAGTAAATAATGGAATATTTAGTTTGCATCCTGGGTTAAATGTTATTGAAGTAGATATAATTAGTGAAGATAATAATCATACTACTACATATATTTATAAAATAATGAAGGATGATACAGGTAATAATAATTTACTTAATTTAGAGGTTATTAATCCTCTAACTGAGATAAATTTTAGTTCTTATGTGTATGAATATTATTTTAATATTCCTTCTAGTTATGACAAAATAGATTTAAATGTAGTAGCGCAGAATCCTCTTGCTACTATAGAGATTAAAGATAATAAAAATTTAAAACAAGGCATGAATGATATTAAAATTATAGTTACCGCGCCTAATGGAAATTCTAAAACTTATATGTTACATGTTTTTAAAGAGCAAAGTACTAATACTTTTTTAAGTAGTTTAGATATCACAGATAATGATAATAATAGTTTAGAATTAACTCCTATCTTTCAAAAATTACTGACTGAATATACTGTAGAAGTTAATGAAAATGTGACAAGTGTTACTATAAATGCTCAAGCAGAAGAAGGAACTGTAATAGGTAATGGAACTTTTTCATTAACAAGTGGAAATAATAAGTTCGAAATAACTGTTACAAGTGAAGCGGGGGATTCTCAGATTTATACTGTAAATATTAATAAAGCTAAAAATAGTAATAGTAATTTAGTTAATTTAGAAATAGATGGTTATACTTTAACTCCAGAATTTTCTAATGAAGTAAAAACTTATAATGTTAAAATTCCTAAGGAGGTAACAAGTTTAGAAGTCATAGTTACTCCAGAAGTTTCTAC
>CANORX010000190.1 GCA_947569225.1 uncultured Clostridia bacterium | reverse complement strand
GAGATAATTATATAAATACTTACCACCGATAATTAAAGTACCTAAAATAATAAGTAAAGAGCCAACTACGATTAGTTGACCCTTACTATTTTTATTATTCTTGATTTTGTTTTTTCTTTTTAACATAGATAATCGCTCCTATTCCTCCTAGAATAAACATTGTTCCAACAATTTCAATGAAGTGTGAATCAGTAATACCTGTACTTGGTACTTCAACGATTACTTTTTCATCAGTCATTGTTGCTTTTACAATTTCGCCATCTTCAAGAATCTCAAAATACATTCTCTCTGGGTTTAAAGTATAGCCCTCTGGTGCTTCCTTTTCTAAAATATAGTATTTTCCATAGCGAATTTCTGGAATAGTGATTTTTCCATTGTCATCAGTTCTTCCACTAAAAATCAACTCATCTTTATCATTGTAGATTTCGATTAAAGTATTTGGTAGTGGCTCTCCTGTTGATACATCAGTTTTAGTAAATTCAAGAGTTCCTGTTACTGGTTTATTTTTCATTTCAGCCTTAACGATTTCTCCGTTTTCTTTTAATTCAAAATAAACTTTCTCATCAGTTATTACATAGCCTGTGCTTGGCTCTTTTTCTACGATATAGTATTTTCCAACCTTTAAATCAGTAATAACGATTTTTCCATCTTGATCTGTTTTACCAGTAAAGATTAGTTCATCATTTTCTGTATAGATTTCAACGATAGTATCTGGAATAACATCTCCATTTACTAAATCAGTTTTAGTAAATTCAATAGTAGCCTTTTTAAGATAATTTAAAGCACTATATGATTCATAAACAACTGGAGTTTCATCATCAACTTGTTTTAATGTGAAATAGTGTTTATTTCCATCAAGAATATAGTCATCTTGTGTTTTTACTTCAATTAGATAGTATTTTCCTAGTGGAAGTTTCTTTGTTTTGGCATAGCCGTTTTCATCAGTAACGATAGTATCTACTTTGTCGCCTTTATTATAGTATAAATGGTTTCCATCAGCAGACTTAATATCTTCTTCTGCATAGATTTCAAAAGTAACACCACTCAATTTTTTCTTGGCATAAACATATTCGCCATCTTTAATAACTAAATCTTCGCCGACTTTGTAAATTTCTAATTGACCTTTAATAGGTGTGTTCTTATAAGTTACTGTGATAAATGCTCCATAAGTTGTGTAATTGTAATGTGTATCATTTCCAATAGTGAATTTTAAGCCATTTTTATCTTTTATATATCCACTTGGAGCAGATACTTCAATTAGTTTGTAATTTCCTGCGACTAATTTTAAAGGTGTTACTAAAATACCATTCTCATCAGTCTTAAATTCACTAATTACTTTACCACCTACGAATTGTGATACATATTGTTTTGTATCTTCATTATAGATTTTGAAAGTAGTATCTTTAATAGCAATAGTCTTACCTGTTTCTTCATCTACTTTTCTTACTTGTAAATAAGCAGTCAAAGAGTTATTCAAAACATTGTAATATTGTTCTTTCTCACTTGTTTCACTTACTGTGATATAGAAGTCATAAATCTTCTCATAACCGCTTGTAGTATTTACTTGATGGAATTTCCAAACTCCATAAGGTAAATTGATAGAAGCATAACCGTTCTTGTCAGTTGTAATTTCATCAAACTTATTTCCATTTGGAAAATAGATTTCAAAAGTAATGCCTTTTTCAGCATTTAAGAATTTTGTTTCTCCCTCAACGTGTTCGTATTGTTTTAAAATGCTTACATAGTTTTTAATTACTTTTTCTACAACATCTACTCTTGCAGAGTCTTTTCCTTTTACATCAATATTGTAGCGAGTTTTATCTAATTCATAACCCTCACTTGGTTTGATTTCTTGTAAATAGTAGTCGTTCCAGTCTAATACTGCGTCACTTTTAAAATATCCGTTTTCATCTGTAACAACTGTTGTCACTAATCTTCCAGTAGCAGTTTCGTATATACCATACTCTGCTCCTTTTAAAGTTGCTTGACCCTGTGCAGTTCCAGTTTCAACATCTTGTTTATAGCCCTCTACTGGTGTTGTATAACTATTTACTCTAACTCTAGCCATAACTGGATCAGTAGTTCCGGGTACAAACATATTTTGAATTTCGTTTCCTACGAATAACTTATAGCCACTAGCATAAGGCATATTCTTTGTTAAAGTTAAATCAATTTTCCCATTTCTAGTAGGCTTAATTGTTAGTGTATTTCCATTAACACTATATTCTGCACCACTAACACTTACACTATAATTTCCAAGTACATTATTAGTATCTGTTAGTGTAATAGTTTCTCCTACTTGTGCTTTATACACACCACCATCAAAACTTGGTCTATCATAGTGGTGTTCGATTAGTCTATTGATTTCTGCTTTTTCTGTTGATACATCAAATGGTGTTCCTGCTCCCCATCTTTCTGTTGAGAAAGTTGTATTGGCTCCGTGTCCAATGATAATGTCCCATATCATACCTTGTGTTGCTGCACGATATTGTAGTGTCTGGTGTCCGGGATAAGT
>CANORX010000189.1 GCA_947569225.1 uncultured Clostridia bacterium | reverse complement strand
AGGAGGAAAATATGACACAAACAGAAATAATAAAAAGTTCTTTGCCTAATATGGATAGTGAGCTTATAAAACAATTTTTAAAAGATGATGCAATAAGTCCATTAAAAGAACAGATGAGAATTGGAGAAAGATATTTTAATGGAAAGCATGATATTTGTTATAAAAAGTTAAATGAATACACAATAAAAGATTTCAAGACAGAAGAAGGAAGAAAAGCATATACAGAAAAGACAATAGAAGTTCCAAATAGGTCACTAGTAAAAGTAGCACATAGGTATCATTGGAAATTGGTTAAACAAAAAAGAGACTATATAGCGGGTAAGCCAATAACTATTACATATGAACCTATTATAGAGAAAGAACTAGACGAAGAACAGAAAAAGAAATTGAAAAAACTAAACAAAAAGATAGTCGATAAATTTTGGAACATATTAGGAATAGGCTTTGATAACTTTTTAAGACAAACAATAGTGGATATGTCAAACAAAGTTTATGCTGTTTGGTATCCATATTACGATAAGCAAGGCAATTTTAGATATACTAAAATAGAACCAAAGGAAATAATTGCTATATATGATACTAAAACACAAGCGGTATTAACAGATGTTCTACATACATACAAAGTCATAGAAAACAATAAAAAGAAAATATATGTAGAATGGGCAACAGCACAAAATACAAGTTATTACATAGAAAACAAAAATAAAATAACACAAACTGAAGAATATTTGCTAGATGTATCAAGAAGAAATCCAGAACCACATTGGGTCACACAAACAATGTTTAATGGACAGCTAGTTAAAACGCAAGAACATTGTTGGGGAAAAGTACCATACATTATTATAAAAAATAATGAAGAAATGCAAACAGACTTAGATCCAATTAAAAACTTAATAGATGCTTATGATTTAATAAATTCAAACTTTATAAACACAATAGAAGACTTGAAAGAATTTATTTATAAAGTAAATGGATATGGTGCAGAAGATTTAACAGAGTTAGTTGAAAGAATAAAGATAATGGGAATTATACGAAATAATGATGCAACAGGAAGTATAGGAGTAGAAACAATACCATTCCCATACGAGGCTAGACAAATTATTCTTAAACTATTAGAAGAAAAAATATACGAATTTGGTAGAGGTGTAAATACAAACAGAACAGAGTTAATAGGACAAGCACCAAGTGGAATATCATTAGAATTTTTATATACTGACTTAGATAGTAAGGCGGATGATTGTATAAACAGTTTAAGGCAAGGCTTGTATGAATTATTTTGGTTTATTGCAGAACATTTAAAACGAATAGGGGAAATACCACAAGATTTAAATGTATTTGATTTTAAATTTACTTTTAATAAATCGAGAATATTTAATACAGTGGAGCAAATAGCGAGTCTTAATAGTGATGCAATAATAAGTTTACGAACTAAATTAGAGAATCACCCATTAATCGATGATGTGGAGCAAGAATTACAACGAATTGAAGAGGAAAAGGAAAAAGAAATTGATGAATATAACAAAATAATTCCAAATCAACAAATAAAAGGTGGTAATAGCAATGAAGAATAATGAATACTGGCAAAAAAGATTTTCACTATTAGAAGAAATGCAAAATAGAAAAAGTATAGAATATTCGAATATATTAAAAGAAGAATATGAAAAATCATTATCAAGAATAGAAAAAGATATAACAACATGGTATACAAGAATTGCTAATAATTATGGAATAACTTATACTAAAGCAAAGCAACTATTAGATAAAAAGGAATTAAAAGAATTTAGGTGGACTGTTGAAGAATATATAAAAAGAGGTAGAGAAAATGAAATAAATCAAAAATGGATAAAGGAGTTGGAAAATGCAAGTGCTAGGGTTCATATTGAAGAATTAGAAGTAATAAAAATACAAATACAAAATGAATTGGAGCATTTAAGTTCAAAACAAAATAAAGATACAACAGAATTGTTGAAACAACAATATGAAGACACGTATTATAAGTCAGCATATGAAATACAAAATGGATTAAGAGAATACGGGACTTTAAATCCAGTAGATATGAATAAATTAAGTAAAATAATATCTAAACCGTGGACAACAGATAATAAGACATTTTCAGATAGAATATGGGGGCATAAGGAACAATTATTAAATACTTTACAAAGAGATTTAATACAAGCAACAATAAGAGGAGATGATTTAAGAAGTGTAATAGATAAGATTTCAAAAGACTTTAATGTTTCAAAAGGAAAAGCAGGTAGGTTAGTGATGACTGAGTCTGCTTTTTTTAGTTCTATTGGGCAGAAAGAATGTTTTAATAATTTGAATGTAGATAGATTTGAAATTGTGGCAACATTAGATACACATACATCTAAAATATGTCAAGAGATGGACGGAAAAGTTTTTAACATGAAAGATTACGAAGTAGGAGTAACTGCCCCACCTTTTCATTGTAATTGCCGTTCTTGTACAGCTCCTTATTTTGATGATGAGTTTACAATAGGTGAACAAAGGGTAG
>CANORX010000188.1 GCA_947569225.1 uncultured Clostridia bacterium | reverse complement strand
CCAACCTTTTTACTACCAATTGGAACAGCAATAATTGTTATGTTATTAGATAGAAGACCAATTAGACCAATGTTAAAAGGTTTAGTATGTTACCCATTATTTATGGGATCATGGCTATTAATCAATTTTAAATGTCTATTTAAAAGAGAAACTACATGGGAAAAAATTGACCATGTTAGAGATATTAAAATTGGAGATGCAGGAAATACAGAAGCAACAGTAGAAATATTAGAAAAAGTATAAATTACACAAAATTCATAAAAAAGCTTGCATTTATGCCAAAAATTGGGTATAATATTGTAAGAAACATTAAATGTAGCAAGAGAGTGGGAACAAATCCCACTCTTAATTATTGAAAATCAATAAGGAGGTAATATTGGCAAGTATAGAAGAAAGAGTCGAAACTCTAATAAAACCAACTATTGAAAAATTAGGATATGAGCTTTATGATGTAGAATATAGCAAAGAAGGAAAAAACTATTTTTTAAGAGTTTTTATTGACAATTTAAAGGGTATAGATTTAAATGACTGTGAGAAAGTAAATAATGCAATAAATGACATATTAGATGAAGCAGACTATATTAAAGAACAATATTTTTTAGAAATATCATCTACCCGGAATTGAAAGAATACTAAAAAAAGATAGACATTTAGAACAAAACATAGGAAAAGAAATTGAAATAAAACTATTTAGAAAAGATCAAAACGGAAAAAAACAATACCAAGGAATCTTGAAAGAATTTAACCAAGAGAAGTTAATTATCGAAAATAATGAAGTAGAAATTCAAGAAGAAGTAGAAATAGAACGAAAAAATATAGCACAGATAAAAACAATTTTTCATTGGTAAAACTTAAAAATAATTGGTATTTGGTGTTGTATAGAGTAAAATTTGATTTTAATTTAATCAATAAAATACTTATTAAAAGACCATCATAAATTAAAATCTTATTTTTCTAGCTAAATATCCAATTCTTTTCCAACCATATTAAAGAAAGGAATGATGTAAAAAGATGAAAGAACAAGCAATTGATAACAAAGAACTAATATTAGCATTAGAGGAACTAGAAAAAGAAAAAGGAATTAATAAAGAATATCTATTAGAATCAATAGAAACAGCATTAGTAACAGCATATAAAAGGAACTTTGATTCTTTAGAAAATGTAAAAGTACAAATGGATAAACAAACAGGAGCAACACATATATATTCTTTAAAAGAAGTAGTAAAAAGAGCAAATGACAAAGAAACACAAATAAACATTAAAGAAGCACAAAAAATCAATCCAGATTTTGAAGAAGGAGATACAGTAGAAATAGAAATTGTTCCAAGAGACTTTGGAAGAATTGCGGCACAAACAGCAAAACAAGTTATTGTTCAAAAACTAAGAGAAGCAGAAAGAGAAATAATTTATACAGAATTTAATGACAGAAAAGGAGAAATTGTTTCAGGATTAGTACAAAAAGCAGACCGTAGCATTGTGGTTATGGATTTAGGAAAATTAGAGGGTGTTATGCCAGCTAAAGAACAAATTCCAACTGAACATTATCATGTAAATGACAAAGTAAAAGGATATGTTTTAGATGTTGAAAAAGGTAGCAAAGGAGCTCCACAGGTAATAGTATCTAGAAGTCATCCAGACTTTGTAAGAAAACTGTTAGAATTTGAAATACCAGAAATTTATGAGGGTGTAATTGAAATAAAAAGTGTTTCAAGAGACCCAGGATATAGGAGTAAGGTTGCAGTATATTCTCCTGATCCAAACATTGATCCAGTTGGTTCATGTGTAGGGCAAAAAGGTGTTAGAATTCAAAATGTAATAAATGAACTAAATGGAGAAAAAATAGATGTAATAGAATGGAATGAAGACCCATCTATTTACATTGCATCTAGTTTGCTTCCAGCACAAATATTAGCAGTAGATATTAAAGAAGAAGAAAAATTTGCTCAAGTTATTGTTCCAGATGACCAATTATCATTAGCTATTGGAAAATCAGGACAAAATGCAAGATTAGCTGCAAGACTAACAAATTGGAAAATAGATATAAAATCAGAAACACAATTTAGAGAAATGTTAATGAGTTCACAAGAAGAAAAAACAGAAGAAGATACTTAAAGAAGATTTAAAACTTGAAAGGAATGTGATTAAAAACGAAAAACCAACCACAAAGAACCTGCATGGGTTGTAATAGTAAAAAAGATAAAAGAGATTTAATTAGAATTGTTAAAAATAAGGAAAATAAAATAAGTATAGACAGAATAGGTAAACAAGAAGGAAGAGGAGCATACATATGTGATGACATACAATGTTTAGAAAGAGTAATTAAATCAAAAAGATTAGAAAAAGTGCTTGATATAAAAATATCAGAAGAAATTTATGAAAATTTAAGAGGTGTCATACTTGATAAATAAAAAAATATTAGGGCTAATTGGATTAGCCACAAGAGCTAGAAAGGTCTGCTTTGGAGCAGATAGTGTAGAACAGCAAATAAAAAAGAAAAAAGTATATTTAATTATAATAGCAGA
>CANORX010000187.1 GCA_947569225.1 uncultured Clostridia bacterium | reverse complement strand
TTCTATTAGATTTTCACATACTAGTATTAGACTTGGGAATATTGTTAGTACACATACTACTCCTAGGAATACTCCTTTTGCCATTACTATTCCTAAGTCTGTTCCAAGTGTTAGTTTCATTGTGCATAATACTAGGAATCCTGCAATTGTTGTTAGTGAACTTCCTACTACTGATGTGAATGTTTCGTGTATGGCTACACTCATTGCTTTTAGGTTGTCTTTGTTTGTTGTTTTTGCTTTTTCATATGAGTGATACAGGAATATTGAAAAGTCTGTTGTTACTCCTAGTTGTAATACTGCAACAAGTGCTTTTGTTATGTATGATATTTCTCCTAGTATTATGTTTGTTCCTAGGTTAAATAGTATTGATATTCCTATGTTTATTAGTAATAAGAATGGGACAATGTAAGAGTCTAGTGATATTTCTAGTACTATTATACAAAGTATTACTGCTATTATTATGTATATGAGTATTTCTGTTTCTGATAGGTCCATTGTGTCTAATACCATAGCACTCATTCCACCTATTTTTACTTTGTCATTTGTTATTTTTTTGATTTCTTCTATTCCATTTAGTGTTGTTTCTTCTGATGTTCCTGTTTTAAATGTTATTAACATTAAGTCTGTGTTTTCTTTTTTTATTTTGTTTTTTATGTCTGTTGGTAGTATTTCTATTGGTATTGTCGTTCCTATTAAATCATATGATGTTACTACTTTTTCAACTCCATTAATCTTTTTTATGTTGTTTTCAAGTTCGATTATGTCTCGTGATGACATATTTTCAATTATAGATATTGAAAATGCTCCCATATTAAATTCTTCTGTTAGTATGTTTTGCCCTTTTATTGTTTCTATGTCTTTTGGTAAATAAACTAGTATGTCGTAATTTACTTTTGTACTAATGTATCCTAGTAATGATGGTACTATTAGTATTAGTGTTAATATTAGTATTTTTACTCTGTTTTTACATATTTTATCTCCTATTTTTTTCATTTTTTGTTTTCCCTCCCTGAAAAACATTTTATTCTTTTTTTGGATTTTAACCATATACATATGTTAGGTTTTGTTTGTTAAACAACATATTGTATGTTATGTATAGTTAAATAAACTACTTTTTGTATGTTATCTTTACAAATGTTTTTTATTTTTTTATAATGTTTTTAGGTGAAGAGAGATGAGTGAAAAACTTGATTTGAGAATTGTTAAGACTAAGAAAAATATTTATGCTACTTTTGAAAGTTTAATGATGAAACACGCTTTTGAAGAGATTAAGGTTTCTGATATTTGTAATATGGCTATGATTAATAGGTCTACTTTTTATGCACATTATGATGATAAGTATGAACTTTTGGCTGAGTATATTAATAATATGAAGGATTTGCTTTCTAAAGAGTTAGATAAGAATTCTAATATTAATAATTCTAAAGAATATTATCTTGAAATGATTAGGTTACTTTTAGATCATATTGAAGGTAGAAGAGATGTTTTTTCTCAAGTTATGATTAATAATAGAAATAGTATTCTTATGGATATTTTATATGAAGTTATTAGTAAAGATGTTATTAAACAAATTAAAGAACAAAATGAAAATAAGATTACTAAGGTTCCTGTGGATATTGTTTCTAAATTCTATTTGGGGGCTGTTATTAATATTTGTACTGAATGGATTAGTAGTAATAAGTATTCAAAAGAGGATTTGCTTAGTTACTTTGAGGTGTTGATACCAGATAATATTGATGTTTAAAAAAATAGTTCTGTTTTGTGAACTATTTTTAATCGTTAAAAAGATATTCTTGCATAGTTTTATGTCTTTCTAAAAACATTTTGTATATGTTATATATTTCTGTTTCTTCATAAACTACTTCTTCACAATTTTTGTTTAAATCAAGAATCGCGCCATTTTTATATGCAATTAGTATTGGTGAATGAGTTGCAATTATGAATTGACTTCCTTCTTTAGCTAATTCGTGTATTAGTGCTAGTAACGTCATTTGTCTGGACGGTGATAAAGCCGCTTCTGGTTCGTCTAATATGTATAGACCATTAGGCGTGAATCTATTTTGTACTAGTTTTATGAATGATTCTCCATGTGAACATTCGTGAAGGTTTCCTCCATATACTTTATATAAATTATAATTATCTTCTTCTTCTAATCTTACTAATTCTGTGGAAAAATTATAAAAAGATTCTGCTCTTAAAAAAAATTTTGTTTTAGGTTTTCCTCTTTTGTTAATTGTCATATATTCATATAAATTTGAATGGGTATTTTTTGTTTCAAACATAAAATTTTCTGTTCCACCTTCAGGGTTTAGGTTACATAAAATAGCTAAGGCTTCTATTAAAGTTGATTTTCCAGTTCCATTTTCGCCAATTAAAAATGTTACTGGTGTTTTGAATTTTATTTCGTTAAAGTTTTGAATTAATGGTAAAGTGAATGGGTATGTGTTTTTATTTGTCATCTTTTCTTTATTAAGCTTAATATTTGTTATATAAATGTTGTCGTTCATGATTTTTCCTTTCATTTTTGTATTTAATTATCCTT
>CANORX010000186.1 GCA_947569225.1 uncultured Clostridia bacterium | reverse complement strand
TTTAAATATCCTTGAAAGTTTTCTAAGCCAAATTTTAAAATGTCGTCAGGTGTGGGTGGAAGAAAACCTAACCCATTCACATTCACATTTACATTTACATTATCATTAACATTTACATTAGGTTCTTCGATGCTTTCGTTTTGGTTCTCGTTAGGTTTTTTTTCGGTTTCTTTTTGGTTTCGTGGACGTCCACCTTTTTTTCCATTTTCATATCTAGATAAATTAGCAATTAGCTGTGGTTTTATAAGATTAAACATTCCTTGAAGAGATCCGTCTAATTTTGGTTCCTCCGAAAAAAGTGCAAATCGAACTATTGCTTCATATAAATAAATCTTTTTAGTTTTTGGCAAAGTTTCAATCGCTTCGAAGAAACTTTTATAGAAAACAAAGCTGTTTCTCATCACACTCACCTACTAATCTAATAAATTATCATCAATAAACTTGTCCATTTTGTCGCCAGTTAAAACTGTTGTAGAATTTTCATTTTTGTATTCTTCATAGTCATCGATGTCTACATAACTACCATTCAATAATTTTACTTTTGGGATTTGTACTTCTTTTAGTTTATCTAAACTTCTAAATTGTGTTAATTTAACAATTGCTCCAACAGTTCCATCTTGTTTTGTGTATTCTTCAAGTCCAAATACACCACATAATTTTTTCCCAATTAAGGTTTTTTCATCAAAATTCCATTTATATCCAAAATTTGAATTTTCTACTGCTGTTGTAAATCCTTTAAATAAAGCAACACAATTTTCATCTTCTTTTAGAGAGATATACTTACAAGCACTATTCGGCCATTTGCGATCAGATGAAACGTTGTTATCATATTGTTTTTGATAAAAGCCTGCCTGTTTATCATTTCCAGTAATATCAACTTCAATTTTTAATGATGTATTTCCTGTTTTTTCGTTTGTATATTCGTATGCGTTTTTAATAATTACTTCATGACCTCCAAGCTCCAAAGTTTCATAATCCCCGAATTCTATTCCTTCTACGTTATCCCAATCATTTGGCTTCTTTAACATATTATTTTTCCTCACTTTCTTTATTTTCAACTTTATCTAATTCGTAATATTCTCTAACAACCTTATCAAAGGCTTTTAAATCATTTTCTATTGAATCTTGATTGAACATTCCAAAAGGTGTTTTAACACAATCTTGTCCGTTTGTTTTTAATTTAAAAATATACTGTCCATTTTCAAATACAGAACGAATACAAACTGTGAACATTCCTTGAATATTAACTTTATCATCTAATAATTTTCCAATTGTTTTAGGTTTGATATTTCCATCGTCATCAGTATCCTCGTGCATTATTAAATAAACTGTCTTTCCTCCATCAATATTTCTAATATCATTAATTAAATAAAATAAACCTTTTTCAATTTAGTTATATTTGTCATATCCTTTAATACTTGTTTTCTCGATAAATTCATTTGTAATTAAATAATTAGAATCATCAATAACAATGACATTTTTCTTTGTCAATTTAATTTGATTTATGATATTTGTATAATCATCAATTTTGGGTGCTTTGATATCACTTTTAAAAGGCAATGGTTTGCCTAAAACATTAATTACAGCAACCTCTTCTTTAGTAAAATTTCTTAAACTTGTGGATTTACCTGAACCACTTTTCCCAATTAACAAAATTGGTACACTATTCATATTTTTCACTCTCCTGTTTTCCAAAATTAGTTCAACTTCTTTTTTTAAATAAGGTACTTCAATAATTTCGTAGTTGTCGATGTTTTCACTAAAATAAACAATAAACATCTCTTCTACTTCTACATTTGCATATTTTTCTAGTAAGTACTTATAAATCGATAATTGAATATAGTAATGTTTAATTGTTACATCATCAATATTTTGAAGTGGTACTTTCATTGGTTTTATATATCGTTTATTCTTTACATCATCGTTGTATCCTTTAAGTATGCTATTAGTTTTATAATCGACTAGTACAAGTCCACCTGTTAATTTATTGATAAAAAGATGGTCTATAGCAGAAGCTATATCGTATTCTTCAGAACCAACAACAAATTCATCATATAAATGTTCTAATGTATCTTCATAATCATGATGAAATGTATATGCCTGTCTTTTTATTTTTGCTAATGCTTGTTTATACTCTTCTGAATTATCAAAAGGTTCTTCAATATATTTCTCATTGCTTCACAAACTTTGTGCGAAATTATGCCCATTATGACCTTTTGAACAAGCAAATTTATTTTTATAATCCCATTCTTTGAGAACATCTGTAACTTGTGTTTTTAATTTCTTCATAATCGCTAAATGGATTATTCGAAATATTTTGTTGTTCTTTATAATTCTTTTCTGCGACCATACCAGCGATATTTTGGCTATCAAATTCGTTACAATATTCTTCAATTAACTTTGTAACTGATATTCCAACTCGTTTACCTCTAAATTCGTAATGATGATCTTCTGAAAAGAATTTAAATTCCTTAAATACTGACAATTTTTCAATTAAGTCTTCTTTCATTGCAACACCTAAACATTCTGTAACATTCTCTTTAAAGAA
>CANORX010000185.1 GCA_947569225.1 uncultured Clostridia bacterium | reverse complement strand
CTAGTTTTACAAATGCTTTAAATCCAATAGAAGCTTCTAACCTTTATGATTACATGAATAAAGAACTTAGAAAATTGAATATAAAAACTGAAACTGGAATATTTGGAGCAGATATGAAAATAGAAATATTTAACGATGGTCCTGTAACAATTATTTTAGATAGTGAAGAATTATTTTAACATTAAAATTATAAAGAAAATCAAAACAAAATAATTTTCTTTTTTTAATTTAAGAAAACACTTGTTTTATATAAAATTATATTATAAAATAGAAATAGGTGATAAAGAATGATAGATTTTATACAAGGAATAATAGAATATATAAATAGTGATCATATAGTCATAAGTACTAATGGAATTGGCTTTAAAATATTCACACCTAATCCATATGTATTCAAAGAAAAAGAAGAAACAAAAATCTTCCTTTATAATCAAATAAAAGAAGACGAATACAACTTATTTGGTTTTAAATTAATAGAAGAAAGAGAACTTTTCCTAAAATTAATAAACGTTAAAGGACTAGGACCTAAAATAGCGCTCCCAATTTTAGCAAGTGGTAGCATTGAAGGCGTTAAATATGATATAGAAAGAGAAAATATACTATATTTACAAAAATTCCCTAAAGTTGGAGAAAAATTAGCAAGACAAATAATACTTGATTTAAAAGGGAAATTAGTATCAAAACAAGAAGGACCAGTAATAAATGAAGAACTAGTAGAAGTATTAACTAGTCTTGGATATAAAAAACCAGACATAACAAAAATATTAAAAGAAGTAAACAGTTCTCTACCAATAGAAGAACAAGTAAAACAAGCTTTAAAGCTTCTAATCAGATAGAAAGGAAAAATAAATGCAAGAAAAAATTATAAGAGGAGAATATCAAGAAGGTGATTCATTTGAAAGTAACATTAGACCTCAAAGTTTTGAAGAATATATTGGACAAAGTGAAGTAAAAGAGAACATTAAAGTTTTTGTTAAAGCAGCTGTAATGAGAGAAACATCACTAGACCATGTATTACTATATGGTCCACCTGGTCTTGGAAAAACAACATTATCTCACATAATAGCAAACGAATTAGGTTCAAACATTAAAACAGCAAGCGGACCTACCATAGAAAAAAGCGGAGATTTAGCTGCCATACTAAGTACACTTGAACCTTATGATGTACTATTTATAGATGAAATACACAGAATCCCAAAATATATAGAAGAAATACTCTACAGTGCAATGGAAGACTTTAAACTCGATATAATTATTGGTACTGATGGACAAAGCAGAAGTATAAAAATAGATTTGCCACGTTTCACGCTCGTTGGAGCAACTACTCGCGCTGGAGATTTAAGTAGTCCCTTAAGAGATAGATTTGGAATTACTTGTAAATTAAATTATTACACTGATGAAGAACTAACAACAATAGTAAAAAGAAGCGCAAAAGTATTAGGACTCACTATAGAAGAAGAAGCAGCAAAAATAATAGCAAAAAGAAGCAGAAAAACACCTAGAATAGCAAATAGACTATTAAAAAGAGTAAGTGACTTTGCTTTAGTAAATGGAGAAGGAATAATCACAAAAGAAATATCAAATAGTAGTCTTAAAAGATTACAAGTAGACGAATATGGCTTAGATAGTACAGATATAGAATATCTAACTAGCTTAATTAACAAATTTAATGGAGGCCCAGTTGGTATCGAAAGCATAGCCGCTTCAATAGGTGAAGAACAAACAACAATAGAAGACGTTATTGAGCCATTCTTACTACAAGAAGGATTTATAAAAAGAACTACCAGAGGAAGACAAGTCACTGATAAAACCTATGAATATCTTGGAATTGAAAAGTAAATATTTATTAAAATCTTTTTATAGATTTTATCCACTTAATTTGGTAAAATTATAATAGTGAGGATATATGAATTATTTAGATCAATACTTTTTATTTTTAAAAACTGAAAAAAAATTATCTAACCATACTATTGAATCTTATACAGAAGATTTAAACAAATTCAGAGTCTTTATTAACAAAGACTTATCTAAAATTACTAAAGAAGATATTCAAGAATATATAATTCATCTTAGAAAAACCATTAATCCAAAAAGTGTTAATAGACATATTTCCTCTTTAAAAGGCTTTTATAAATTCCTAATAGAAGAGAATATATTAAAAGAAAGTCCTTTAGAACATACAAAAGCGCTTAAAACTCCAAAAAATTTACCCAAATATTTAAGCGTGCAAGAAATAGAACAACTACTTGACTTTCCACTAGAAAATGCCTTTGATTATAGAAATAAAGCTATGTTAGAAGTAATGTATGCAACAGGTCTAAGAGTAAGTGAACTAGTAAACCTTGAATACTCCAGTGTTGATTTATATAATAGTATAATAAGAATAACTGGTAAAGGAAAAAAAGAAAGAATAATTCCCATAGGAGAAACTGCTAGCTATTACTTAAAATTGTATGTTGATAACTATAGAAATTCTCTATTAAAAAAACAATCATATAACGAATTATTCTTAAATAATCATGGAAGGCCAATAACACGACATGGATTTAA
>CANORX010000184.1 GCA_947569225.1 uncultured Clostridia bacterium | reverse complement strand
ATCTTACAATTAAGAAAGAAAAATGGACTTTCACAGGAGCAACTAGGGGAAAAAGTAGAAGTTACAAGACAAACTATTTCTAACTGGGAATTAGGAGAAACAGCACCTAACCCAGAACAATTAAAAAAATTATCAAAAGCATTTAATGTTAGCATTGATGAAATTTTGGATAATGAGTCAAAGGAGTTTTTAATGAACAAAATAAGTAATACAGAACGATTAGCAGGAATGATAATTAAAATATTAAAAGTAATAGGAATTATATTTATTGGCTATATTATATTTATGATAGTCGCAGTAATAGGGATAGGAATATATACATTATCTCCAGGAAATTCTAATGTGGAAGGTAGTGCTACTACGATATGTTCTATTGATAATAAAAAGTATCAAATAGAATTTGGTACAAATAATTATTTTAAATGTGATAATTGTTCTAAAGAAATGTCAGATGAAATAAAGAAAATTGTAGATTTTAATAATATTGATAGCTCGATGACGAATGTCGAAAATTATTTTAAATCAAAAAATGGAAGTTGTGAATAAATTACAATTTTTAGAACAAATCGTATTTATGACTTGTTCTTTTTTGAGTGTGTCGTGCATGGCATATATCTAGGTGGTGAAGGTCCACTACACGCGTAGGTATCGACGAAGTGTTAGGGAAGCGCAACGCATCAATCGTGAGATTGGGGCTAAAGGAAGCGTGGAACAAAATCGAGGGCTAACGAACAGAAACTTATTACAAGGCTACATAAATGGATAAGGTTACTCAACAAACTAAAGTCCAAAAGATACTCGTAACTTTATGTAGTAAAGTAAGTAGCTAATCGAGGAAAGAGATATGTCTTACCACGAGAGGTCTTACGAACGAATAAGTACAAAAGGTTTCATATACCAATTGTTGAAGAAAAGAAATGTCGGTCGAAAAAGGTTTGTCGTAAGAAGTCAGCAGAGGTCATAGTAGATGGAAAACGAGCTTATGAAGAATAAGAAGTCTCACAAAATCGAAGGACTGAACAATTTATAGTGTTTAAGTACACTAAAATCAATTAAGTGTGAAATTACAATAAATAAAGAAGAGAGTATGAACGTAATTCAAATGGTATTCTAAAAGATATTTCACTTAATTATGAAATTAGAAAGGAAAGAACGAGTATGGAATTACTAGAAAAAATCTTAGATAACAAGAATCTATATAATGCTTATAAACAAGTTTATAGAAATAAAGGAGCAAGTGGAGTAGATGGAATAACTGTTGAAGAACTTGGGGTATATATGTATCAACACAAAGAGGAAATAAAAGAGCAGATAAGAAACTTAAAATATAAACCTAATCCAGTGAGACGTGTTGAAATACCAAAAGAAAATGGAAAAATGCGAAAACTGGGAATACCAACAGTAGTAGATAGAGTAATTGAACAGGCAATAGTACAAGTACTAACACCGATATATGAACCGATATTTAGTGAAACAAGTTATGGTTTTAGACCAGGACGTTCCTGTGAACAAGCAGTCATAAAAGCACTAGAATATTTTAATGATGGATATGACTGGATAGTAGATATAGACCTGCAAGCATTCTTTGATAATGTAAATCAAGATAAACTAATTGGAATAATAAGAAGAACAATCAAAGATGGTAGAGTAGTATCACTAATAAGAAAATATCTAGTAAGTGGTGTGATGGTAAATGGAGTAATAGAGTCTACCAAAAAAGGGACACCACAAGGAGGTAATCTAAGTCCACTATTATCAAATATTATGTTAAATGAATTAGATAAAGAGTTAGAGAAACGTGGACTAAGGTTTGTCCGCTATGCGGACGACTGTTTAATCATGGTAAGAAGTGAGAAAGCAGCCAATCACGTAATGCAAACAGTAACTAGGTATATTGAAAATAAACTAGGACTTATTGTAAATGCAGAAAAGAGTAAAGTGGCAAGACCGAATGAAATAAAATACTTAGGTTTTGGATTTTACAAGAATAAACAAAAGAAATGGAAACCAAAACCACATTTAAAATCAGTTCAAAAGTTTGAAAAGAAAATAAAAGATATAACTAGTAGAAGTAATGCAATGTCAATAGATGAGAAAATAATGAAACTTAATCAAGTAGTAAGAGGATGGATAAACTATTTTAGAATAGCAGATATGAAATCTATAATGACTAGGATAGGAGAACACTTGAGACATAGATTAAGAATGTGTATTTGGAAATATTGGAAGAAACCAAAAACTAAGTATAAAAACTTAAGGAAACTGGGAATATCCGATTATAATGCTTATATGGTAGCGAATACAAGAAGAGGATATTATTGGGTAGCAAATACAATTGTATTACATATGGCAATATCTAATGAAAGATTAAAGCAAAAAGGACTCGTGTTTCCACTAGACCATTACCTTAAAGTACATACTGTAATATAAATTGAACCGCCGTATACCGAACGGTACGTACTGGTGGTGTGAGAGGGGCAAAATAATTTAATTATTTTCCTCTACTCGATTGCATTTCATTTGGATTCTAGTAGAACAAGTCATAATGTTTCTATTGTAGCTT
>CANORX010000183.1 GCA_947569225.1 uncultured Clostridia bacterium | reverse complement strand
TAATAGTTTAGCAAAAGGTTGGAAATTAACTTTAGAAGAAAGTTTAGAAAAAGTTACAATACAAAGTGAAAACGATTACATAAAATTCAAAGACGCATCAAATGCAAATTATTACTTCTATAAATTAGAAGAAAATAAATATAAAGATGAAGATGGATTAAACTTAATAATTAACTGTAAAACTAATGAATACGAAATGATAGATAGTAATGGAAACAAAAAAATATTTACTCCAGTTAATAATAAATATTTACTAACAAAACTAATAAATGTAGAAAAAAATGAAATTAACATCACTTACACAGACGGAAAAATAACACAAATAAAAGATGCAAACAATGAAGAAATAAACATAACTTATAATACAAACCTAATAACATTAACTTCAACATATGACACATCAAAAATTAAAACATCTAACAACTTAATTACTAGTATTGAAACAAAAAATGGAATTACAAAATTTGAATATAACAGTAATGAATTAATAACAAAAATAATAGATATAGACTCTACGTATATAACCTATGAATACTATAACGCATCCCCATACAAATTACAAAAAGTAACTAATTATGGATTAAATAACGAAATTGGAAAAACGATCACATTTAATTATGAAGCCAATAGCACTTCCATAACAGATGATGAAGAAAGAAAAACAGTATATATATTTGACACACAAGGACACACATTAAATAATATAATGTATCCAAAAGGTGTACACAAACTAAAAGATGCATATGTAAATGAAAATTCATATTACATATATCCTGAATTTGAAAATCAAAAAAACAAACTTGCATCTAGTAATCCATCAATAAAATTTGTAAACAACTTATTAACAAATGGAGGATTCGAAAGAGAATTAACTGAATGTAACTTTAATATAAGTGAAAACTGTGAAAGAAAACAAGGATACACACAAGAAAGTGGAGAATATTCTTGTACGTTTCCATCACATTCTGAAATAACCTATAACATAAAAGAAGAAGATGACTATACACTTAGACTAGATCTAACAATGACAAGAATGGAAGGAAAAGAAGACGCTTCTATTTCCTTATACATGGAAAATAATAAAGTAAGAACATTACTAGATCACTTTTATAAAGAAAGTAATAAAATGCAAGACTTAGAAACATTCAATCTAGAATTTGAAGGACACTTTCTAACTAACTCAAAATTAATACTTACATGTGAACATGGAGAAAACACATTCATGTATTTAGATAATCTATATTTAGAAAAAGGAAAAGTATCGAACATAAAAAACTTAATTGAAAACGGTGATTTTTCTAATGGTACATTAGGATGGAATATGAATTGTCAAGATGGATCAAATGATTTTTATAGAATTGTAGACTTACCAACAGGAGAAAAAGCTTTAAAAATAACTAATAACCCAAACAAAGAATATATTGCTACACAAGATTTACACTTAACAGGAAAAGAAGGAGACTCATACCGTCTATCATTTTGGTATAAAAATGAAGGAGTAATAGAATTACCTTCTGAGACTGAAGGAGTATTAGTTAATATACAAATGTTTCATGTTAATGGAGAAATGGGAAGCGGCACTCCTTTGGCAGCGTTAAACAGTAACTCAAATGAATGGCAATACTTCAGTTGTGAATTTGCAGCTGACTATGATTATGAATCAACAACACTTAATATAATGAGTCTAAATGAAGGAAATTCATTATACATAACTAATATTATGGTAATTAAAGACCCTAGAAAAGCAAATTATCAATATGATAAAGAAGGTAACTTAATATCAGCAACAGGACTAAACAAAGAAACAACTAACCTTAAATATGATGAAAATAACCAATTAATAAGTTCATTTAATCCAAAAGGAAATAACTTTAAATATGAATATGATAACTTAGTAACAGACAGAGTATTAAAAGGAATAAGTCCTACAGGAATATCTAATGAAATAAAATATGACTTTAATGGTAATCCAGTAAGAACACTTATTAACAATGTAAATCCTGAAGGAATATTAAAAGATAATGGTAACTACCACATAAGACTTAAAGGAACAGAAAAATACATAACAGGTAACTATAGAAGTAATATGATAACAATAGAAGAAGATAACTGTAATCATCAACACTTTAAAATAACAAAAGTAGATGAAGAATATTACAAAATACAAGCAGGATACAAATACATAGCCGTAGTAGAAAATCGAGTAGTATTATCTAAAAAAGAAGAAAACATACTATTTAAAATAAATATAAATGATAATGGAAGTTACACAATATCACCTAAAGAAGATTTAACAAAAGTGGTAGGAAATAAAGAAGATAAATTATTCATACTAGAAAAAGAAGAAAATGATGGAAATAATCAATTCTATTTTGAAGATATAGATACTCCATTATTTATAGAAAGTAAATCTTATTATACAGAAGATGGAAAATTTATAACATGTGTAGAAGATGCCTTAGGAAAGAAAACAAATTATGATATAAACGAAAAAGGCTTATTAATATCAACAACAAATGCAAAAGGAAACAAAACTACTTCTACATATAATAACAAAGATCAAATAACAAGC
>CANORX010000182.1 GCA_947569225.1 uncultured Clostridia bacterium | reverse complement strand
TCTATCATAGACTTATTAATATCATAAATAGCATTAAAAACCAACTTACCTTCATAAAAATTAGGTTCATCTAGTGTCTCTAAAACCAAAAAAGCCTTATCTAAATATTTAATATTATTTACTAAATCATTATAAAAACTCTTTCTTTTAAAATAATTAATTAAAAGAAACAAAACACACATAAAAATAATTACAAAAGAAACTGAAACAATAACTCTAACATCTACTTTAAAAGCAAAAAACAATAAAAGAATAACAACATAAAAGAAAAGAAACACTAAAAACTCTAACATCTTATCTTTCAAATATAAAATAAACTTCATAAAACATCTCCTACAACACAATATTATATCACTATACACTTAAGTTACTACAAAATTTTTGACAAAAATAACGAAAAGTATTACTATCAATAAATCAAGGAAACTTAAATGAAAAAGGAATATCTAGTTTTGAAGAGTTAGATACTATTTCAAAAAGTAAAGGAGAATAGTACCCAAACTAACTAAGTATTCCTTTTAACATTTATTAAATATATTAGAACGATATAATACAAAATTATTATATTTTTTTATAACAGAATATAACCTTGTCCTTTTCTAGTTTCCAACTTATCATTTAAACCTAACTCACTAAGTTTAGACCTAAGCCTACTAATATTAACAGTCAAAGCATTATCATTAATATACTCTCCAGTATCCCACAAATCAGTCATCAACTCATCTCTAGTAACAATCTGCCCCTTATGAGAAAGTAAATAAGTAAAAATAATCATCTCATTCTTAGTTAAAATTATCTCACTCTTATCATTAGAAATAGTACCTTTTTTAACACTAACAATCATATTCTCATAATTAATAACATTAGAATTACTCTCCATTCTCTTAAAAATAGCATTAATTCTCAAAAGTAAAATCGTAGGATTATAAGGTTTAGTGACATAATCATCAGCCCCATAACTCATAGACAAAACTTCGTCAGTTTCACTATTCCTACTAGTCAACATAATAACAGGAGTATTCATAATCTTTCTAATCTCACTCAAAAGAATCTCTCCATTAGTAAAAGGAATATTAATATCAAGTAAAATCAAATCAGGATTAATACCTTTAATCTCTTCCAAAGCATTCTTAAAATCTTTTAGAACAAAAGGAACATACCCCGCTCCATCTAACAAATTAAATAACTCATTACTTAAACTCTCATCATCTTCAACTATTAAAATTTTCAAAATAACCACCAACTTTAATACTAATATTATACCACTTAAAACTAACAATAAACCTTACAAAAATGAAAGACAAAAATTTAATCAAAATCTAACATTAGAAATAATACTAACAATCAAATCCCAAGTCTTAGGAAAATGTTCTAAAATAACATTCCTTATCTCACTAGAACTAGCTTCACTTCCAATAAATTCAACACTTCCCTTAACGTGATTACCAATAGCAATATGTCCATAAGCATAATCACCACAAGCGACATACTTACCAAACGCACAGCCACCAATTGAATAAAGACCAATAGACAATCCGCCAATACTAAAAAGTCCAATAGCAAGTCCGCCAATAGAAACAGCGCCGATAGACAACCCACCTAAAGCAAGTAACAAACCTATAGAAACAGCACCAAAAGAAAGTAAACCCAAACTAACTCCACCTAAAGTAACTAAACCATATGCAATACCACCGAAAGCAAAAACTCCTTTACTAATATTACCAATAGCAATAATACCTTTAGCCTTTCTTATACTACGCCCTAATCCAAGATTAATATGAACAAGCGGAACACCCTTAATCTTAGTCTTACTAACATACTCATAACCATAAGAATCTCTCCTACATTTAGAACTTAAAACTTCATTATCTAAAATATAATCAACACTAACATTAAAAACTTTAGATAATAGCTTTAATTGTTCAGGATTAGGACTAGTACTCCCCAACTCCCAATTAGAAATAGTTTGTCTAGTAACATTCACTTTCTCTGCTAACTCTTCTTGTGAAAATCTAGCATTTTTTCTTAAATTATAAATTTTCTCTCCTAAATTCATAAAAACTCCTTTCGAAAAAAATCATACAACAAATAAACATAAAGTACTACCAAAAAACTTAGGAAAAGACGCAAAGAATTTTAACATTTATATCTTCTACATTCCATTTTTTTGATTCATAAAAATTAATTATCCTTAAAAATAAAATTTTACTTCAAGATGACTTCACCATTTAATAATTGTTTCAAAATAATCCTTCTTCTCTTACTCTCAATATCAGAAAACAATTCAATATCAACAACTTCCCAAATAGGCACCCATCCACCAATTAATAAAAGTTCTTTCCATATAAAAGCATCTCCTATCAAAGAAGATAAAAACAAAAAAATAAGTCCTATTACAAGTAAAAATAATTGTTTATAATTCATAATATGCCAAAGTTTTAGATTTTTAGCATATTCATCCTTTAGTCCTTCCTTAATAATATTAACAGAATTTAGTGCAGAACATTTATTATTAATAACAATCTTAACTTTATCTTTTCTAGTAATAAAAGTTGCTTCTTTTAAAATAAACTCTAACAATTCTT
>CANORX010000181.1 GCA_947569225.1 uncultured Clostridia bacterium | reverse complement strand
AGTGGTACTCTCGTTATAAACTTCTTCAGTAGATAGTAACTCTATTTTGTTATAATCTACCACCAACTCATCCTCGTTTCTAGAATTAAAATAAGAAAATACATCTTCTTTCTTCACTTTGGCAGTATAAACTAAACCTTTAAACTCATAACGGGTAGCAAACCATTTTGCTTTATCCCTATTTATAGTCCAAGAAAGTGCTTTAGTACCATTTTCTCTCCATTTATAAGATACTCCACGATAAATCTCTATTTCATCTAATAAATTATTATAAATTTTCAACTCTTCTTTATCCATTAATAAATTTTTATCTGTCTTTTTAAAATACTGTATGAACTGTTTTGGACTTATAAATTCATTATAGTTAGGAAATTCAACCATAACCCACATATAACTTAGAAACCTATTAAAATCGTATTTATCTAAATATTCTACTGTCTCCTTAAAGAAAAGAGGTATTTGAGATTTATTATTTAAAATCACAGAGAAATCGTTATACTCTGCTATCTTATCAATATAATTCTCATAAATATTTACTACTTTCTTAAATTGTTTTTCATCTCTAATAGATAATACATTCTTACCATCTTCAACAAAACAATCTATTCCAAAAAAGGGATGTATAACCAAATGAGAGTCTTTACTAAATTTTGGTTTACAATTTAATAGAACCCTTGCTCCACGTTTTACCATATCTAAATCTGTTTTTCTCAACATAAAACTATTCTCCTAATTTAATTTATTCCAACGTTCATAGTTATACTATTATACACTATAAATCATATAAAATACAGATTTGACTAACAATAAAAGAGTATAATATTTTACTATTACACTCTTAATATCTACGGTTCGTATATATATTATTATGAAGAAGATAAATCATCTAGTATATTGAAAACTAGTTCTGGTTCTTTATCACCTTCTCTTGGAAATCTCATCGAATTATAACATTTTCGAACAATTACATTCAATTCATTACCGTTTTCATCTAATACTTGGAGATAAGACTCGTAGGTTGGTTCATTCGAATCAACCTTTTCCAATGCTTCTTTATTCTCCATTTTTTCCTTAAATGGTTTCTTTAAACCTCTTGAAGGTCTAAATATTCTAAAGTTAGGGGGATAAAATTGTAATCGACCACCTTTTATAAAATACTTAGGACATTTTAATTGTTCTCCAGTTTTAGCATCTACATATACCTCTTTTATTAACAAGTTCTTTTCTCTTACTTCTTCATAAGTCATATCACACTCTTCAATAGGTAAATCACTTAGACAAGCAGTAAAATATGCTCCTAAATCATCGACATTTCCATATAGAGGAGTTACTTTTACATAACCTTTACCCCATACCTTAATTAAATCTTTATAATCAATATATGGAGCGATATCTTCCCATATGAATATAATATGAGCATGTAGAGAACCACTTGATTGAGCCTCACATACCTTTATATTCTCTGACTTTCCATACCTATAATTAAACTTCTTAACAAATTTATTGATATCACTATCAAATTTCTTTGTATCTCTCATAACTTCATCATAAGTTAATGTTACCATTTTACATTTTCTAACATCTTCACAGTTAACATTAATGGCTTCTCTTATACTTTTAAAAGTTTTCCTTAATGAAACTTTTCCTTGAGACCGATTACTAATTTGTTTCTTACATGGTTTAATCTCTCCAGTAGTAAGATCCTGATACATATGATTAGGTAATAACTTAATTCTAGGTTTACTATTCTTATTCTTAACATATAGTATCTCGTGATGATGACAATTATAAGTTATTAATGTTACTTCATCTTCTAAATCGATATCATAATCTCTTAATTTTTTAACTTCAGTCTTCATAATTATAACCTTTATCGGCTATAATTAAATCGTTATTAACATAAATAGTTAAATCTTTCAAATTCTTCTCCTTTTAATCTACATCTAATTGACTTAACTTAATATATAAGAGGGGATATATTTTTCTCCTATTATATATTCTTAATAAATAATAATATAGATATCACGGTGGAATAATTTCATTGAAATTCAACTTAAATATAGTCATAAATCAACACTCCTTATCTTCTACTAATATAATACGAGTGTGATGACTCACAGAGATAAAAACATTAAAAAAGAGAAGAATATTCTAACAATAATCTTCTCTAATACTAACTTATGACTTAACTAGACTTTCTTTAATGTTCTTAAGTAATGTATCTAAACCTTTAATTGTAATCGGCATACTTCTATTATAAAGAAACAAATTCTCCTTATCGAAGTAAATCAAGATAATATCTTTACCTTTAATAGTGATATTTACTTTATGAGGTTCTATAAGACTAAGATTAGTATTTTTAATCTTTAATATTCTACCTTGTTTAAATTGATATTTAACATTATTAAACATACAAGTAGTTACAATTCTTTTCTCTAGTTGCTCATCTTTATTCAAATTACTTATTTCATATTCCATTTTTTATACCATTTTTTCCGCAAAATTAAAAATCGTTAGAACCCTTATAATTCCAGCGATTTTTCTATGTTTTAAGTTGAAAGTTCAACTAAAATTCTAAATGGCAGGGGTA
>CANORX010000180.1 GCA_947569225.1 uncultured Clostridia bacterium | reverse complement strand
CTAACCTATCAGATAACTTATCAAGTAACTTATAATAATCATCACTTCCCTTAGTAGTTCTAACTGCCTTCCCATCTTTAATCTCATACTCACTTTTCTCATCATCTAAATTAAGATAATAAATAGTATCAACATCAAACAAATCTGCCACTTCAAACAAAACAGGAATCGCATTCCTACACCAAGGACACCAATTAGCGCCCACATAAATAATAGCCTTTTCCTTATTTAAAACTTCTAACGCTTCCTTACAATCAATATATTTTATTGGATTATCTTTAGAAATAGAAATACTATTATACTTTTGTCCATCATTCTTCCTAATAGTCCCATTCAAAGACTCATACTCTTGTTTAAACTTAATAGCATCACTTCTATTAAAATTAACAAGTAACAAAAACGTAAAAACTACTAAAACCACTAAACCAGTTAAAACTAAATAAACATTATTCTTTTTCTTCATAAACACACTCCCTTTACAAAAACAATTCTACTACAAAATTCAAAAAAATTCACTAAACTTTAAGTTGAGTTTACTCTAAACAATTATCTTTAAACTCTAAAGGTATATTAAATTTAGTAATCCTATCTCCATCTTTATAAGCATTTATTTCAATATAAATATCATTTTCTCTATATAAATTACAAGTAGACTTATAATCATTAACATTAATAGAAACACTTTCTAAATAATTATCTAATGTAGTATTCTCTACTTCTTCACAATCACTTACCAAAACAACTTTACTATCATGTTTCTCATATAAAGAACAAGTTATCTTATTATACACATAAGTATCTTCTTCCCCACAATAATCTATATCAGAAATATAAATAGAAGACTTATCTTTATTAAAAGCAATACTACCAGTAATATTAAACGAATCACACAAAGACCCTATTTTTTTAAAACTAAAATCATCTTCTCTAAAAGCAAATAACATAACTATAATTATAACTACTATAAAAATCAAAAATAAAATAAACCTTTTAAACAAACTATTCTTATTAACTTTAGGAGTATCTAATAACAAAGAAATATCTATATTAAACTCTTCACTTATCTTCTTTAAAATCGCTATATCAGGAATATTCTTTTCATTCTCCCATTTACTAACAGCTTGATATGTAACATTTAACTTTTGAGCAAGCTCTCTTTGAGTCAAATTATTTTCTTTTCTAATATCTTTAATTATTTTACTTATTTTCTCTTGATTCAATTACTCCACTCTCCATAGTAATTAGTATACCAAAGTAAAGAACAAAAGTAAATTAAAGTATATGGAATAATTAACCTCTTGTAATTAACTTATTTATTAAAAAAATGACATAAACTAATGTCACTTTTAATATTACTTTTTCTTTTTTATTAACCTATATATTTCTTCATGTATATCTTTTTTATCTCTCATTTTATCGCCATCATTACACTGAATCATATCCCAAGAAAAATAATTAGCTACAAACATCGCACTCTCATAAACTTTTCTCATAAATTCTAAATTACTCTCATGTATATCTTGAGCAATACCTTCATTATATTTTCTAGCTTTTCTCATTTCTGTAACCAAATCAAACGGAGCATGTAAAAATATAACATTATCTGGTTCTTTAATTCTAATTTTACGATACTCAAAATCAACAATAAAATCCATAAACTTTTTCTTTTCTTCTACATCATTAATTAAAGCAGACTGATAAATCAAACTAGAAGTAATATACCTATCAAGCAAAATAACCTTTCCTTGTTCATATAATGGCTTTAAATACGTATGCCAAGTAATACCCCTATCAATAGCATATAACCTATGTATAAAATAAGGTGATAAATCTTCAGGTTGTCCAAATTCTCCTTTTAAATATCTTTCTACTAATGCTGCTTGTTTTGTCCCATAAGATGGAAAATGATGATAAACAAGTTCTAATCCATCCTCACACAAGCGATTACGTAACAACTCATATTGTGTAGTTTTACCTATACCATCACAAGCACCTTCAATAACAATAAATTTTCCCTTTTTCATAATTAAATTCTCCTAGTTAATACTTTACCTTCATAAAACTTACAATCAGATGGACAATCAAAATCAGGAAAAGTACATCTTGCCCCATTAGCATATTTTTTAATATCTAAAAAAAGTGGATGTTGTTGTTGTTCTAATGCTTCCTTATATTTTAATAAAGTCTTTCTTGTTTGTAACATTATTTCAAGTTGTGCAGCACTACATAACCTTTCTTTACATTTCAAAACAAAAGCATCATATGTACCAGATTCAATAATTCTAACAAGTTCTCCTTGTGGATTAACATGACTAACAATATGCATATCTTGAAGCCATTCATTAACTAATACCTGATCATCAAGAATAATTGGTGGAATAAAATATTCTTTTTCATCTAACATTTCTATTTTATAATCAAGCGTTCTGTGTCTCTGTGCCTGAGCAAACTCTACAAAAGAACCTTTATATGAAGTTAAATAAACTTCTCCAAAATATTCTTTCTTGTTTTCTAAATCTTTACCAAATAAAGATAAACTTCTATACTTTTCATTTTTCATTAACCCCTTTTCAAGAACATTTACACGAGTAAGCTCT
>CANORX010000179.1 GCA_947569225.1 uncultured Clostridia bacterium | reverse complement strand
TGTTAAAAAATTAGAGTGTATAGAGAAAATGATGGCAGATGCAGAAATTGGGTATCCATATAAAGGAGCTAAAGATCATTATATATTAGATATTGATAATGCGGAATTTTGTAAATCTATTGTTACGGAACTAGAAAAAGTAACTAGTTTGCCAAAACCAAGGAAGAAAAAAGAAAATAACTAATGGTAAAGCAAAGAAAGGAAGATTTTAAAGAATGAAAAAAGTAATTGTAATATGTGGTCCAACAGCCTCAGGTAAGACTGCATTATCTATTGAGCTGGCAAAAAAAATAAATGGAGAAATAATTTCAGCAGACTCAATGCAAATATACAAAGATATGAATATAGGAAGTGCAAAAGCAACTAAAGAGGAAATGCAAGATATTCCACATTATTTATTAGATTTTGTTTCGCCAGATGTAAGATATAGTGTAGCAGAGTATAAGCAACAAGCAGAGTTAACTATACAAGATATAATAAATAGAGGGAAATTCCCTATTATAGTTGGAGGAACAGGGCTATATATTGATTCTTTAATTTATAGAATTGAGTATCAAGATATAGAGATTGACGAAATGTATAGGGAAGAACTAGAAAGAAAGGCAGAAAATGAAGGCTTAGAAGTGCTATATGAAATGGCAAAAAAAATTGATCCTGATGCTATGAAAGTTATTAGTAATAAAGATAGGAAAAGAATAATAAGAGTTTTGGAAATTTATCATAAAACAGGAAAAACAAAAACACAGATGGAAAAAGATTCAAGGAAAAATGGTGTTAAATATGAATATATTGTATTTGCTCTAAATATGGATAGAGAAAAGTTGTATGATAGGATTAACCAAAGAGTGGATATTATGATAGAGCAAGGATTAATTGAAGAAGTACAAAATTTATTAGCAAAATATGAAAAGTTTCCAACTGCAATGCAAGGGTTAGGATATAAGGAAATAAAGGAATATTTAGATGGAATATTAACAATAGATGAGGCAATAGATAAATTAAAACAGGAAACAAGAAGGTATGCGAAAAGACAGTTAACATGGTTTAGAAAAAATAAACAAACTATATGGTTAGATGCAAGTTTACCAAAAGAAAATAATATAGAGCTTATATGCAATAGCATATAAGCTTTTAAAAGTGCGTACAATAAACCAAAGCCAAGTTAAAATCTATGCAATAAATTTACTAATACCTATACAAATTAAAAGAATACCAGAAAGTACATTCCAAATATTGTCTGGAATACTAGAAATATTAGTAATCTTTTTGCCTAAAAAACTACCTATAGATAAAAAAACAAGTTGAAATATAGCAACTAAAAAAGGGAATATGATAGAACTAAAGCCAATAGCACTACTGCAAATTCCAACACATATTGAATCAATAGAAAGTGCAGTACCAAGGTATAGAGCTTCCTTTGTGTCGATTTTTTTTGAGTTGTCTAAATCTGAATATATTGGGTTCCTTAAAATTTGAATAGTTATACCAAGTGATTTAATAATAAATTCATAATGATGAACTAAATTCTTGTTTTTTGTAGGTTTCTTATCTTTGTTAAGAGCTTGATAAACTACCCATAGCCCCATAAATATTAACAAAAAACTTCCAATGTAATTTGTAAAATAAGTGGGCAATATACTATTTAAAAACTTTCCAAAATATATTGAAAAGGTTGTTATTAAAATAGACATTACAAATAATATTATTTTAGAGATGTTAGTAATAGTTGTATTTTTTAGTCCATATGTAATACCAATTCCTAAAGAGTCTATACTAACAGATAATGCTAAAATAACATAGTTTATAAACATAAAATCACCTCTAAATATATTATGAAATAGAAAAAAAAGAGTGAAGAATTTGTCGAACAAAAAATATGAATAAACTTGGTGTACAAGCATATAAATTAAAAGAGATTTGAAGAGGAAATCTTTAGATATATTAAGAAATGGAGGATTATTATGTGGTACACAAAAACAGTAGATGAAGTTAGAAGGAACTTTAAGACAAATATTAACATGGGATTAACAAAAGAGGAGGCGAAAAATAGGCTAAATAATTATGGTGTGAACAAATTACAAGAAAAGAAAAAGGAAAATATTATTATTAGATTCATAAAACAGTTTAATGATTTTATGATTATTATTTTAATTATTGCTTCATTTATTTCAGCAGTAATGGCAAAGGTAGAAGGTAGTAATGATTATATGGATTCTATTATAATTATTGCAATTGTTGTTTTTAATGCAATAATGGGAATGGTTCAGGAAAATAAAGCAGAGAAATCATTAGAAGCATTAAAAAAGATGTCTGCCCCAATAACTAAAGTAAAAAGAGATGGAAAAGTTCAAGAAGTTAATAGTGAGGAAGTAGTACCAGGAGATATTATTATTTTGGAATCTGGAAATTTTGTACCAGCAGATTGTAGAATAATAGAAGGAGCGAACCTAAAAATAGAGGAGGCTGCTTTAACAGGTGAAACATTGGCAGTAACAAAAGAAGCAGATATTGTTTTGAATTCGGATGTGGCACTAGGAGATATGACTAATATGGCATTTGCAACTACTATTGTTGTAAATGGTAGGGCAGAAGCAATTGTAACAGAAACAGGAATGAATA
>CANORX010000178.1 GCA_947569225.1 uncultured Clostridia bacterium | reverse complement strand
AATTTTTCCGCTCATGTTTAAAAAAATTTAGGAAATTTTCAAAAACTATTGACAGATTTTTTGTAAACGAAATGTAAAAGAACTATTAAAAAATTAATCTCTTAACTTAATATGAACCTCTCTTAATTGTTCTTCACTAATAACACTAGGACTTCCCATAAGAGAATCACTCCCATTAGCGCTCATAGGAAAAGCAACCATCTCACGAATATTTTCTTCATCCTTCAAAGTCATTAAAATTCTATCAATACCAGGTGCCATACCAGCATGAGGAGGAGCTCCAAATTGAAAAGCCTGATACAAACTAGGAAACTTACTCTCTATAGTACTCTCATCATATCCAGCTATTTGAAAAGCCTTTTTGAGCATAACAGGACTATAATTTCTCTCTCCACCACTAGCCATCTCCATACCATTACAAACAAAATCATACTGATTTGCAGTAATCAAATCTGGCTTAATATTATTAAGTGCCTCTAATCCCCCTTTAGGCATACTAAATGGATTATGAGTAAAATCATACTTCTCTTCTTCTTGATTCCATTCATACATTGGAAAATCTACAATAATACAAAACTCATACTTAGAATCATCAATTAAATTATGCTCCTTAGCAATTCTAACTCTAATACTACCACAAAGATTATCAAACTTTTCACTCTTTTCACCACAAACTATAAAAAGAACATTATTTGTTTTTAAATCAAACATATCTATTAACTGACTTTTCTCACTATCTGAAAACAACTTAGCCATACTACCAACAAAATTATTCTCTTCATCTAACTTAACAAAACCTAAAGCCTTAACACCTAATTCTTTATACTCTTCTTCTAATCTTTTAAACCAAGAATTAGACTTATCAGTTTCACTTATCTTCATAGCTTTTACTTCACTATTAATAAACAAAGAACTATCACTATTAGAAAGAATATTAGAAATATTATTAATTTCAAAATGAATTCTTAAATCTGGCTTATCACTTCCATACTTTTCCATTGCCTCACTATAAGGTATTCTTCTAAAAGGAATTGGTGAAACATCCTTTTTACCAAACTTTTTAAACACATCATAAAAAATCCTTTCACCAACTGGAAAAACATCCTCTTGAGTAGCAAAACTCATCTCAAAATCAAGTTGATAAAACTCTCCATATAACCTATCACTTCTAGGATCCTCATCTCTAAAACAAGGTGCTATTTGAAAGTATTTATTAAAACCACTACACATTAATAATTGCTTAAAAATCTGCGGAGCCTGAGGAAGAGCATAAAATTTCCCCTTAAACTTTCTACTAGGCACAACAAAATCTCTTGCTCCTTCTGGACTAGAAGCCGTAATAATTGGAGTTTGAATCTCAGTAAAATTCATATCTTTCATAGTACATCTAATAAAATCTATAACTTGACTGCTAAAAATAATATTATCATGTACTTCACTATTTCTAAGATCCAAATACCTATACCTAAGTCTTGTCTCCTCACTACTAGTCTTACTACTTTTAACCTCAAAAGGAAGGGTTTTATAAACATCCCCTAAAACAGTTAAACTCTCTATCAAAACTTCTACATCCCCTGTTTTCATACTAGTGTTTACCATATCTGGAGTACGCTTATTAACTACACCTGTAACTGAAACAGTACTCTCACGATTAAGCTTACTATATTCTATATTCTCACTAATTAACTGAACAATACCACTCTCATCTCTCAAAGTAATAAAAACTAAACTACCCAAATTTCTAATAGTATCTATCCAACCTGCTAACCTAACTTCCTTTCCTACATAACTTAAATCAACATCCCCTGAATAAACATTCCTATAAATATTTTCCATATTTCCTCCCATAATAAAAATCCATAACCTAAGGACGAACATAAGCCCGCGGTACCACCTTAGTTTATAGATTACTATACATCTCTTATTCTTAACGCGAAAATCACGATTATTTAGCGTCTTGTATCTTCATAAATGCTTTAATTATTAGTTTACACCATCCACTAACTCTCTTTAAACAAAACAAATATTACTCCTCAAAACAAATAATATAACTTAATTATAATAACTTAAAAATATAAAGTCAAGTACACTCTAATTAATAATATTATCTTCTAAAACAAGAATATCATAAAACTCATGTACATTATATTCTCCCTTTACTTTAACTTTAATAAAATTAGAAGTATGCCCTATAAAATAACCATCCTTCTCCTCTTCGATAAGAACACTCATTACTTTACCATAAAACTTACTATAAAAAGAAGACTCTAACTCCTGACTCAAATCTAGTACATCTCTAACTCTTTTCTTCTTAACATTCCCATCAACCTTATTTTTCATCTTACTTGCCACTGTTCCATATCTATCTGAATAAGGAAAAGTATGAACTTTAGTAAACCCTAATTCTCTAATAAAACTCAAACTTTCCTGATGCATCTGTTCAGTTTCACCAGGAAAACCAACTATAACATCAGTAGTAATACTTAAATCCTTTTTTAATTTTCTTATTTTTTCCACTCTTGATTTAAAAAAAGATGTATCGTACTTTCTATTCATTTCTTTTAAAATATAATCACTACCTGACTGTAAAGGTATATGCAAATGAGGAACTAAAACATCACTCTTTTCAAAAACACTTAAAACCTTATCATTAAGTTCATTAAT
>CANORX010000177.1 GCA_947569225.1 uncultured Clostridia bacterium | reverse complement strand
CATCAGATTCAAACCTCTTCATAGCTTCCTCAGTAACAATCATTTTATTATATTCCTTATACTCATAATAACCAGTCTCAGCCATATAATAAAGTGCCATATAAATACCAAACAAAACAATAGTTAAAAGCAAAACTGGATTTATTCTTCTTTTCATAAATCACTCTCCTCTGAAATAATCTGAGCTAACACTTTACTTAAAACCTCTACAGTATTATTAACCTCTTCAATTTTGTTATCAGGCCCACCTACCTCTATCAAAACACTCTTTCCATTCAAATTCTGATTATAAACTCCAGGTGTTGGAGTACCTGTTTTCTTTAAAACTCCTCTAGACAATCCTGGATATTTCTCTTTTAAAATCTCATCAAACCTCTCAGCAAACCCAACATTATTTACTGCAGTAGTATGTTCAAGCCCTACAACAAAAAGAACCCTAGCATAACTCTTACCCTCAAACTCAAACTTAGTAACATCATAATTAACACTATCCCTATGAATATCTATCAAATACTTAATACTAGGATACTTACTTTGCATATCACGAGCAAAATTCTCAGTAGCCAAATAACTTCTATTATAAGATAACTTATTCTCCTCTAAAAACTCCTTAACATTATTAGTCTCAACCACACTACTAACACCATTCTCCTTAAGCTTTTCTCTCATAACATAAGAAGCTATCATAACATTAGGCTTCACAGAATAATCAAAAGGCATCTTACTTGAATACTCCTCAAGTTGATGAGTATTATATATATAAACAATAGGATCTATAGGAGTCTCAGGGTCAGGATCCACAACATACTCACTAGAAGCATTCCCATAATCATAATCATCATCTTGAATACTAGAAAACACACTAAGATTATTTTTATCGACTATTTTATTTAACCCATTATAAATCATATACTTAGGAGAAGACACTTGCTCTTGTAACTTATCTAACAAAATATTATCCCCATGCACTCCTTCACCCAAAAGACTAGAAAGTAAATACTCTTTAGTATTAGAACTATCCTCTATAATAAGTTTAAGAGTACATATAAACGACAACCCAAACAGAAAAACATAAAAAGCACCCTTATAATTCCTAGCTATTTTCGACTTAAATCTTCTTTTCATTTTATCACCTACAAAAATTATATAGTATAAAATATGAAAAAAAAGTCGAAATAGACTTTAAAACATACGATTTATTGCAATAGACAAAATACTACTAAGATCATCAACCACTCTATCCACATCTTTACTTGAAACAAGCAAATCAGGGTTACCATTCTCTATAGACTTCATATTAATAATAGTAGGAACACCTATAGAAATAACATTTGTCTTAACAGTTCTCTTAGAAATCTCCTGTGTTTTCCCAGTTTCACTTCCTATACACATACCACCTGTCGAAATCTGTATAGTACTGCCAAGCCTATCAAGATGTAAAGCATTAAGAGAATCAAAAACAAAAACAACATCCACTCCTACCATCATAGACAAAGTGCGAATAAAATCAACACTCTTAATATTAGTTAACCCTTCAACATCTTTATAAATCTTATGACTCTTAGAAGAAACAGCAATCTTTTCTATACAAAGATACCCAAACTTATCACTAGTAATATCCTTATTACCTAAACCCACAAATAACACTTTTACCTTATCCTTAAGTTTCAAATAACCTAATATACCTTTCATTGAAGAAATAATCAAATCTATTAACTCTTCAATCTCATTACCTAAAGTCTCTTTATTAAAAGAAATAGTAACATACTTACCCTTACTCTTATTAATCTCACGAGCCTGCTTAGCATCTAACTCTATATCACTAACACTTAAATTACCTACATTTCTAACACTAGAATTAAAATCACTAGAATTTATTAACTTTTCACTATCCTCAATAAACAAATTATCCTTAAACATATTATCACCTATTATTAAAATGAAGTTTTTATTGCTTTTTATACGTATTTTTGATAAAATCTACTTGTACTTAAAAGGGAGGTGCATGTTTAAATGGCAAATATAAAAAGTGCTAAAAAAAGAATTATAACAAGTCGAAAAAGTGCGGTTCTTAATAATGATGTAAAATCAAGCATGAAAACAAGTATTAAAAAATTCGAAAAGAGCTTAAATGACTCTAACACTGAAGAAATCGCAAGTAAATTAGCTTCTGCCGTTAAGAATATTGATAAAGCTCAAGCTAAAGGTGTTATTAAAAAGAATACTGCAGCTAGATATAAATCAAACTTAACTAAAAAATTCAATGCATTAAGTAGCAAGTAATTGCTATTTTTTATTTAACTTGTAAAATTTCCATCTAGTTTTGTCGTTTAACTTGAAAACACCCCTATTTTATCTTATAATCAAAAACATGAAACAGATAAAAAATATATTATTTACAATTTTAATGTTCGGTATAATTATGATAGTTTATACAAACAGAGACGAAATAAGCTCAACTGTAAAAAAATACTTAGTAAATAGTAATAATCCTATAATAAAAGAAAATAATGAATATACAAGAAACTTTAAATACCTATCATTTAACTATGACGAAAACTATATTCCATTATACAAAGATGACATAATTAACATTTAGTTTATGATAGTTAATAAGGGTTGGGTGGTTTTGAGATTGTTGTGTGGTTTGTTTTTGTTTAGATGGTTTTTTTTTTTTGT
>CANORX010000176.1 GCA_947569225.1 uncultured Clostridia bacterium | reverse complement strand
ATGTAGAAATTGATGATCCTACTAATGCAGATGTTAGTGAAAATCCTGATGTTACATTGCCTTCAGTAAATCCTGATTTAGGAGTATGTTCAACTTATTTAGGTTTGGCTAGCAACTCAGAAAGTGTAGCTTATTGGTTAGATAGGGTTTATACAATAATTAAAATAGGTTCTATTGTGGGGACTATTGTTTGGAGTATGTTAGATTTAGCTAAAGTAATAGCTAATAATAAAGATCTTTTAATGGAAACTGTAAAGAAATGTGCGATTAGACTTATAGTTCTGGTGGTTATTTTGCTTCTTCCTGCGATTATAGATTTATTTGGTAATTTAATTGGAATACCAGATATATTATGTGGAATTAAATAAAAGGAGGTGTATGTTAGTGGGAATGTTTATAAATGGTTTTAATACTTTGGGATTTGCTATTCCTTTAATCTCTGAATTGTTTATGTTCTTTGATTATTTGATTTATTCATGCGCTTCTATGGCTTTTAAAACATTTTTTGCGATTGCTGATATATCAACTACTCTTGCAGTTAATGCGCCCCAAGTTGAGTTTATAATGAATAGAGTTATGGTTTTATCAGGTATTTATGCTTTATTTAGATTATCTATTATGTTAGTTAATTATTTAATTCATCCTGAAAAGGTTAGTGATCTTAGTAAGGGGTCTTCTAATATAATTACAAGTGTTATAATTGCTGTTATATTATTATCTATGAGTGGTTTTATATTCAGGCAATTAGGAGATTTGCAATCACGTATTTTTAATAATCAAGTTATTCCTAAACTTATTTATGGAGGGAGTGGCGCTAGTGAAGTTGGTACTGTTGAAGCACAAGCTGATCAGTTTGTAAATAATGTGTGGTTACTTTTTTATCAACCTAAGGAACCTGGTAGCTGTGAAGGGAATTCTACTGGTGCTTGTAGATTATATAATGAAGTAAAAAATGGTAATAGTCAAAAATCTATTTTTTCTTTGGTTGGTACTAATTATACAGAGTTTGATTATACTCCTATTATTTCGGGTATAGTTGGTATTCTTCTTATTTATTATTTTGTTAAATTTAGTATTGCACTTGGTGTTAGGATTTTTAAATTATTTACTTTACAAGTTATTTCACCTATACCTATTATTATGTCTATAGAACCTAAAAAGAAAAGCCAATTAACTAAGTTTGCTACTACTTATTTATTACTTTATTCTCAAGTGTTTATTAGAGTTTTGACTTTCTATTTAGCTTTTGTTGTATTAGATATTTTAAATGCTATGCCAGGAGATTTATCTAATTCTTATAGTAGTGCTATGATACTTGAAACTAATTTTATTATAAATATTATTTTGATATTTGCTGTTTTTCAAGCTGCTAATGAGCTTCCTAAGTTAATAGAAGATGTTTTAGGTGTTAAGTTAGGAATTGATACAAGTAATAAAGGTTTTGGTGGAGTTTTAAAAGGTATTATAGGTGGTGGAGTAGGTCTTGCAGGTGGTGCTGTTGCAGGAGGTATTGCTGGATTTGGAACAGGTACAGTAGCAGGTGGAGCTATTGCTGGTGCTCTTAGTGGTATGCTAGGTGGAGCTACAGCTATGAGTACAAATGCTAATGTTGGTAAGGGAATAGCTTCAACTATATCTTCTATAGGTAAATCGCATCAACTGGGTGGCAAAATTGCTAATTCAGGTGGACTATTACCTTATATGTCTAGTGGTATAGAGAATTTCTTTGGAGCTAATAAGAAAGATGCTTCTGAGCTTTCACGATTTGATCGATTAAGTGGTGATCAGGATAAATTAATTGATAGTTATAATTCTTCTATGAGTGATTTATCAACTATTGATCAGTTAATGGGTGGAATTGAAACGTCATTAGATCAAGCTTTTGCTGCAAGTTCTCCAAATAGAAAAGATATTTCAACTTTTGTTAACAGTGACGGAGAATATAGTAAAATGCAATTAGATTATCAAAGAGATTTTGGTATAGGCGGAAGTTTAGAAAATGATAGTACAGCTAGACAGGAAGCTCTTAATAAAATTAATGAAAAACGTGCTTCTTTAGAATCAGATTATAGAAATCAAAGGAAAAATTTTGCTGGTTTAGAATTTGCTAAATATAAAAGAAATCTTGAAGGCGCTAATACTCCAGGATTTGTAGCTGATAAAGTTGATGCTAACTTTAAAAAGGCTTTGGAAGACTATAATTCATATGTAACTAATCATGGTATGACTGATAGAGTTGTTTCTGTTTATTCTAGAGAACAAGGCGCAGGTAGCTTAGATGATGCTAAGGATTTTTATGGTAGAGAAAAAGTTAAGATTCAAAGTCAAATAGAAGATGCAAAGGCGGAAAAACAAAGAATTGCAGATGAAAAGAAGGCATTTTCAAATGACCCTAAAGTTAAAGCACGTGCTAATAGAGATAAGCCAAGAGATGCTGAACCTTGGACTAGAGATAATTAGAAAGGAAAAAGGAATATGAATAATGTGTATTTAATACCTGCGAATAGTAAGAATGGAAGATTGATATTTAATATGTTTAGAGGAATAGATTTAGCTGTCTTTTTAATAGGGGTAGGGGTAACTATTATATTCTTCTTAGCTATTAATAGTAGTTCTTTAGGTGCAACTATTATTAAATTAGCGCCTATGTGTACTTGTGCGTTTTTAGTAGTACCTGTTC
>CANORX010000175.1 GCA_947569225.1 uncultured Clostridia bacterium | reverse complement strand
GTAAATTCCTTTTCCTTCATCAGAAGTAAAATAATATCTTGTTAAAATCTTAGATTTTACTAGTTGTTCTAATTTATTGTTCAATTTATCTTGTGATTTAGGGTCTATCCCCTTAATTTCTAGCATTTGATATAATTGTCTTGATGTAATAAATTCAAACTCATTTACTAATTCTAAAATAGCAAAATGGATTTCATTAATATGCCCTATATCAATCTTATGTACAATTTGATTCATAGAAACATATCCATCTTTTCCATCAAAAGTTTTGATTTCACCCTCTCTAATAGCAAAAGGTGATACTTGTGCTTTAATTTGGTTATCTTCAACCATTTTAAATTCCTCCTTTAACTCCTGCTAATTGCAGATATTTTTATATATTTAGAAAGCCAAAAAAAATGTTAAAATTATGATAATATTAAAGCTTTCCAATTTATTATTAAACAATTAATAGTTTTATTTTTTTTCTTTGGTCATCTATTTTTTTAATATAGACATCTACTTTCTGCCCGTATTCAAGCCCTTCTTGATATTCTGCCATTCCAACTAAATTTGGAGTTAATTCAATGAAAATTCCATTTTTGTTTTTTTCTGTTTCTCTTATAATTCCTTTTGTTTTCGTTCCTGCTGTAAATCTTTTTGCATTATCTTCCCATGACCCTAAAGTATCTTTATATGATAAAATGACTTTTCCATTGTTTCTGTCTATAGATTTTACTACAACTTGCACTTTTTGTCCAATATTTAGCCTTTCATAAGGTGTTTTTATTCTTGCAATTGATAAATCTTCAATATATGCAAGACCTACCATACCTCCACCAATCTCGATAAATGCTCCATAAGGTTTGATACTCTTAACAATTCCTGTTACAACTTCACCTTCTTTTAAGTCATTTTTTATCCACTCTAAAGCCTCTTGTTGAACCTCTTTTCTTGATAAAATTATATTATTATCCTCTTCTTTAGCTTCCTTTATCTTAAATTGGACAAATTTATGCACTTTACCTGTACATAAGTTTATTCTTGGTAACCCACTATCCTCTACATTAATAGCTTCTACCTCTTTTCTTGGCATAATACCAGTCAATCCATTTTCAAATGAAACATATAGGTTATAATCATTATCACATTTTTTTACTAACCCTTGTAAAGTCTCATTTCTTTCTATATAATGACTTAAATTCCTTTCATCCACTGGAGTAACTTCATTATTCCATCCCTCAGGCTTAAATTTTAATGTTTCCATTTGTTTATATGCTCCTTCTCTTCCGTATTATTTGTACACTTCTTTTATATTCTTATTTTAATCGCATTTCATCTATTTTTTTCTTATTATATCAAAAAAACATTTTAATTGTAAATACTTTTTGCTAAGTTTCTACTACTTCTAAGAAAAGCTGTCCCAAAATTCCAGTTTGGGCTACTTGGTGCCTGTCCCAGTTATGCCCAAATGGGCTACTCGGTGCCTGTCCCAATTATGCCCAAAACAAAGAAATAGGATTTGGGGGCCGTCCCTAAATCCTATTTTTAATATAAATAGTTTTGTGGATTAACATGTTGACCGTTTACTCTTATTTCTAAATGTAAATGGCTACCTGTTGAGTTTCCTGTTGATCCAACTGCTGCAATTGTTTTTCCTGCTTCTACTTTTTGCCCAACTGATACATACATTTTGCTTGTATGTGCATACCAAGTTTCTACTCCATTTCCATGACTTATTTTTACTAAGTTTCCATAGGCTCCTTGATAACTTGCACATGTTACTGTTCCACTTGCCACAACTTTGATTGGTGTGCCTGATTTTGTAGCAATGTCTAATCCTGTATGGTTTGATTTTCTTATTCTACTGCTTACACCATATCTTGATGATATTGTTCCTGTTACTGGTACATATGCTAATTTTATTCCATTTACTTGTGGCATACTGTTGATACGTTCTTCCTCTTCTTTTTGTTTTTTTAGTTCTTCTCGTTTTTGTGTGATTTTTTCTTGAACATCATTTTTTGCAACTTCTATGTTATTTGTGTTTACTTCTTCAACATTTTTTGTGTATTTTTCAATGATACTTAAGTCTAATTCTTGTTCCTTGTTTTCTTCTTTTACTTTATTTACAAGTTCTTCTGCCTCTTCTATGGTATTTACAGAATCAATTTGTTCGTTTTGTAAGGCTATTTCGTAATATTTATAAGTAATTTCTACTTCTTGTTCTACAGCCTCTATTATTTGTTCTTCATTTGTTTCAATTGTTTTATTAACAAATTTTAACTCATATTTTGGTTCTGCTTTTACATCAATGGTATCTACATTTTTTTCTTCTTTTTCTAAAACTGCTTCTTTTACTTTTTCTTCTAAAGCTTCTTTATTTTGTACATACCCTAATTCTGTTCCAGCAATGCTTACACTATACATGGGTTTGTCTTTAATAACTACCATTTGAAGAATGAACCCTAATGCTATAATAATTCCGTTAAAATATTTTAGTTTTTCTTTCGTACCATATTTTAATTTTAATTTCTTTCTAAAAATAAAATCCACGCTCCTTGTTTTTTTATGTTTTAGCACGAACTATTTGTTATTATACTACATATTGTTTCCAAAATCAAATTATGTATACAGTTTATGTATTGATTTGTTTGCGTTTTTATAAATTTTATGGTTTTATTTACCATTTTATGCATTTT
>CANORX010000174.1 GCA_947569225.1 uncultured Clostridia bacterium | reverse complement strand
CCATCTTTTACTTCTAGGCCAATACGTGAAGGAGACATAGAAGGTCAAACTTACAATTTTGTAAGTAGAGAAGAATTTGAAAACATGATAGAAAAACAAGAATTTTATGAATATGATATTCACCATAATCAATATTATGGAACATCTAGAAAATTGCTAAATGACAGAATAAAAAGTGGTAAAATAATTGTAAAAGATATTGATGTAAATGGAACAGAGCATCTAAAAGAATTATTAAATTGTACTAAGATTAAATAGGTTTGATTATGAAGAATCTAAAATCAGTTCATATGATTACGTTTTAAAAAATGACGATTTAGAAAAAACAGTACAAATAATAAGAACAATAATTGAAAATGAACAAGAAATGGAGAATAAAAACTAGTATGGAAGAACAAAAAGAAGAAAGACTTTTACATAGAATGGTAAGAGAATTGTGCCAAGAGATGGACATCAAGTTTGAAAAACTATCATTTGACTGGATTTTGCAATTATCAAAAAATGGACAAGTAAGGCATATTACAGATAATATGTTTGATAATAATATGTTAGCATCTGGTACAATTGTATCTGATAAATATGCAACATATGAGGTGCTAAAATCTCAAAATATTCCAATAATAGAACACAAAATGGTATTCAATCCAGCAACTAGAAGCATACTTATTCCAGAAGAAAGTAATTGTAAATTAATAGAAAATGAATTTTTAAAGTATGGTAGATTAGTAGTTAAGCCAAATAATGATTGTCAAGGAAATGGAATAGAACTTTGTAATAGTTTAAGGGAAACAGAAATTGCAATTCAAAAACTATTTAATAAAAACAATGCATCTGTTAGTATTTGCCCTTTTTATGATATAAAAAATGAATATAGAACTTTTTACTTAAATGGAGAAGTATTACTAATTTACAGCAAAACAAAGCCTTTTGTAATAGGTGACGGAAAGTCAACACTTGGAGAATTGGCATCAAATTTGCAATTGCCAAATAAGTTGGTAGTAGCAAAAAACTTAAGTAAACTTGATTTGGAATATATACCAAGTGAAGGGGAAAGCGTAGAGATTTCTTGGAAATTTAATTTAAGTGGTGGAGCAATTCCAAATATTTTGGAAAAAGGTGAATTATATAATAAAATTGAAAAGTTGGCAATTAATGCAGGTAAGGCAGTTAATATGAATTTTGCTACAATTGATATTATTCAAACAATGGATAATAATTTGTTTGTAATGGAAATAAATTCAGGTGTTTGTGGAAAGATTTTTACAGAATTAGTAGAACGGTGGATATGAAAAACTAAAAGATATATACAGAAAAGCATTGCAGGATATGTTTACATAAAAATGTCGCAAAAGAAACGTCCCCAATAGGACAAGGAGGCAAAAATGGAAGAAGACAATAAATTTAAAAGTGAAGTATTTGATTATTTAGCTCAAATATCTCGGTATTGCTACTAATGGAATAATGTTATATAAAAGGACTACTAATAGAGATATTCCAAATATTGGTATTATAACAAACAATAAATTGGTTGAATTGCAAAATCAATTTCAAGAAGCAGGTATATCTATATATTCTCAAGAATCAATTGTAGGAGAGGCAATTATATATGATTTAGTGGAAATGACTAAAAAAGGTGGTATAGATTTCTTAACATATTTGAATACAGTAGAACAAATTGATGAAAAAAAGAATGGACAAATAAATTCATTAGAGAAAGTTACACCAGTAAGAAAAATTTTTGCAAGAATAAGAAAAATTTTTAAGCCAAAGCAACTAGAAGTTATACCATATACAGATGAGGAACAAGAAGAAATTGATGCTTGTCTATCAAAATATATAGATACTGCTAATCAAGTATTACAGTATAATTTAAGTGATAATTTAGTTGTTCCTATATTAAAAAAATTTCTAAGAGAAAATTATGAGGTAAATAATATACTAGAATTACTTGAAGGAACAATCATTCCAGATTTACAAAAACTTGGTCTGTCAGATAAAATTGAAGAATTCAAACAAACGCTAATAAAGGATTATCAGTCTAGTGAAGAAATATCTGAAGATAGTGGAATAAAATTAGAAGAATCAAAAATAATAGAACAACCAGTTGAAGTTTCTGATAAACAAATAGAAATAAAACATATTCAATCAGAATCAAAGAAACAAACAGAATACAAAAAAGCTATTGATGATAGTGATATTTGTTTAGAATAATAACTTTAATATATAAAATAAAGTGAAAAGCTACAAAGTTACATAAAAATGTCCCGAAAGAAACGTCCCCAATAGGACATCCCCAATAGGACAAGGAGGCAAAATGAAATGATAGCAGAGGTAATTATTAATAGAGCTGCTAAGAAATTGAATAGAACTTTTGATTATCAGGTCCCAAAAGTGTTAGAGGGGCTTATTTTTGTTGGTAGCAAAGTTTTAGTTCCTTTTGGCAGAGGAGAGAAGCTAGAAGAAGCTTTTGTTGTGGGGTTAAAGGAAAAGACAAATTATCAATATGAGATTAAAGAGATTGCTAAATGAGAAGAACAGTTAAAAGATGAACAAATTGAACTTGCAACGTGGATGGCAAAACGTTATTTTTGTAATGTTTCAGATTGTATTAAGCTAATGCTGACACCATGAACTAGGAATAAAAATAAGGAAAATATAGTGCAAGATAAAACAATTAATTGTGTTTATCTTGCAAAAAGTATGGAAGAAAT
>CANORX010000173.1 GCA_947569225.1 uncultured Clostridia bacterium | reverse complement strand
AGCTTAAGAGAAACAAATATCATCCAGTCTAAATAGGCAAAAATGTTTAGATTAGTAATAATATGTAACTAGTATTAAAAGAAAGTTAAATATTATTATGGTTTAAATTAATTAATTGTGGGTGATGTTTATAACTTTGTTTTATGCAATGAGTCCGTCTTACTATTTTAGTGGCGTGGTTAGAGCAGTTGGAAGTAGTGCTCGTTTGGAGGTGTTCGGTGTGTCTGCTAGTGATTCAGGTCGTTTAAGTTATGATGGTGTTAGTAATACGCATGCCGTGCGTCTTAGTAATTTCTCTTAATATAAGTAAACTCATAGATGGTTCTATAGTAGAGTAAGCTTAGGAGAAACAAATATCATCCGGTCTAAATAGGCAAAAATGTTTAGATTAGTAATAGTATGTAATTAGTATTAAAAGAAAGTTAAATATTATTATAGTTTAAATTAATTATTTTAGGGTGATGTTGTTTATAGTAATTTTATGCAATGAGTCCGTCTGATTTTGGTAGTGTTTTTAGCGATGCGTACGTGTTTGGTATAGGAGGTTCTAGTGATTCTGGCAAATTAGATTATGCTTGGATTAATGCTGGTGCCGTGCGTCAGTAGTAATTTCTCTTTGAAAGAGGCAAGTTCATAGTTGATACTATAGTAGAATAAGTTTAAGAGAAACAAATATCATTCAGTCTAATAGGCAAAAATGTTTAGATTAGTGATAGTGTCAAATTATTATTTTATAGAAAGTTAGATATTGTTATAATTTTAATTAATTGTGGGTGATGTTGGAAATGTAATTTATACAATGAGTCCGTATAACGCTAATAGTAATAATAAAGCGTACATGTTTGGTGTGTTTGGTTATATTAGTGATCCTGGTTGGTTAGATTGGTATGAAGCTGTTAGTTCTACTCATGCCGTGCGTCCAGTACAATTTCTCTTGATAATAAGTAAACTCATAGATATTTTATAGTAGAGTAAGCTTAAGAGAAACAAATGTCATCCAGTCTAAAATAGGCAAAAATATTTAATGCGTAATAATATTTAATTAGTATTAAAAGAAAGTTAGATGTTGTTATAATTTAAATTAATTATTTATGGGTGATGTTAATTATTATATTTTTTAATGAGTCCGTATTATCAAGGGTATTTGCCTGGCGTTTTGGGTAGCAATAATGCTTTTGAGTTTATTGTAAGTGGTTCAAGTTCTCCTGGCCTCTTGAGTACGGATGATGTTCCTACTAAGTATGCTGTGCGTCCAGTACAATTTCTCTTGATTATAAGTAAGTTCATAGTTAGACTATAGTAGAATAAGCTTAAGAGAAACAAATATCATCCAGTCAAAATAGGCAAAAATATTTAATGCGTAATAATATTTAATTAGTATTAAAAGAAAGTTAGATGTTGTTATAATTTAAATTAATTATTTATGGGTGATGTTGATAATTATTTTTATACAATGAGTCCGTCTTCGTTCTACATTAATAAGGACGTTTTGGATTATACTTGGGCAATGATGTTTATTGTTGGTGGTTCAAGTAATTTTGCTTCTTTAGCAGGTGGTGGTCGTCTTTTTGATAGGAAAGCCGTGCGTCCAGTACAATTTCTCTTTGTAAGAGGCAAGTTCATAGTGAAACTATAGTAGAATGAGCTTTAGAGAAACAAATGTCATCCAGTCTAAAATAGGCAAAAATTAAAAGATAAGTTTATAAATGTTAGTAGATTAGGAAAGCTTTTATAAATTAGCATATAAGTATGTTATGTACTTAAAAATAAAATTGATAAAATAATAAACAAAAAAGAAAGAGTGTTAATTGTTAATTTTTAACATTCTTTTTTTAGTTACTTGATTTTATTAAAAGTTAAAAATTAAAGACTTTTTTCTAGAAATTTGGTACAATACTATGTGGGTGAGGTCTATGAGACTTAAACATATAAAAAATAGTGAAAACATTGTGAGTTCTAGTAAAGTGGTTATTCAAAATCCTCATTTATATAAAGGTAAATGGAAAAGTGTTTTTGGGAATAATAATAAAATATTTTTAGAGATTGGTATGGGGAAAGGTAATTTTATTATTGAACATGCTAAGAGAAATAAGAATATTAATTATATTGGTTTTGAAAAGTATCCTAGTGTTCTTTTAGGTGCTCTTAAGATAATTGAAAGTGAAAATATTAGTAATTTAAAGATTATATGTGCAGATGCTAGTAATATAAATGATATTTTTTATAGAGAAATAAGTAAGCTTTATCTTAATTTTAGTGATCCTTGGCCTAAAGCTAGGCATGCTAAGAGAAGACTTACTAGTCCTTTGTTTTTAAAGAGATATGATAGTATTTTTAAAGGGTTTAAAATAATTGAACAGAAGACTGATAATGATGATTTGTTTCTTTATAGTTTGGAGTGTTATAAAAAGAGTCATTATTTTAAGTTGAAGTTAAGTAGAAATTATTTTGATGATATTAGGACTGAGTATGAGAATAAGTTTATTTTAACAAAGTTTTACTTTAATTTTTAAAACTTTTAGAGATTTCTATGATGAGAACTATATTTATATCACTATAATACTTTACACCATGTTGTACTGAATGAAGTAACCCAAAACCAGAAAGAAAAAGTGGTTTCACTAGAACATGGTACACAGAGGGATATTTGTCTGTGTTTGCTCTTTTTTTTTTTTTTTTTTTTTTTTTTTTTTTGTTTTTTATACAGGGTTTTTGTTTTTGACAT
>CANORX010000172.1 GCA_947569225.1 uncultured Clostridia bacterium | reverse complement strand
AATAACCTTAATTTTCTCATTTCCACAAGAATTGCTATAAAAAGAAAATGAATATTTAATATCTTCAGACACATTAGGAACAACTATATTAAAAACACCTTCCTCCCTCTGAGCCTTAATATCCTCTACACTATATATAGTACTCTTCTTATCTTTATCATTATAAAAATCCAAATAAATATCATCACTCAAATTATATATATCAATATATAAATCAATCTGACCATTTAAATATAAAGGATCTGCAGTAATAAAAATATCTTCAACAATCTTCTTATCATCTGAACAATCAGCACTTAAAATAGCCGCATTAAAAGATAAAATCACCATAGCAAAAAAACCAAAAACCAATTTTTTCATAATTACACCTCGCTAATATAAACATTATAACAAAAAAAGAAAAGTTTGTACACTAAAATCCGTGTTTAACTTTTCTATAAATAGCATTACAAAGAGTAAATGTAATAGCACTAGATAAAATAACTAATAAAACTGGCAACCAATACTCTTTAGCATAATCAGTAAAAATATCTATTACAGTAACTTTAGGATTCTCTTGTTTCTCTTTTTCTTCCTTCTCTTTCTGTGCTTTTCTTAAATCATCATCTCTTAATAATTTATTAAAAGTATTCTTAGATAACTCATAATGTAAAAATCTATTAGTACAAACCTCTAAAGTCTCATGCCCATTACAATCTTCACTACCAAAATACTTATTCAAATAAGGAATTCTAACAGTAATAACTCTCAAATACTGAGTAACACAAAGTGCTTCCTTAGAAGAATATATATCTAACTTCGCCTCTTGCCCTTCTCTAAAACCTGGTATTCTAATAGTATTATTATCAGAAGAAAAAGGTGTAACATCCAAAACTACATACAACTCTTTAGGAACATTTATAAGAACAACATCAAACAAACCAGTCTGCTCATTATACTCATAAGAATACTTAACATAACTAGCAAGAATATTCAAATCCTTTAGCTCTTTATAACCACAATCTGCATTATAAACACTAACAAACCCAAACATACAAACTACAAACAAAATGAATTTCCTCATATATCTTCTCTCCTACCATAAAGTATAACATCAACACTTTTAAAAGTAAATCACATTACTATAAAGTCTCAATATCACTAAAATTAGTATAAACAGGCTTTTCTACATTTGACTCACTTACATTCTTTGCTTCCCCAAGCATCTCAGCAGTCTCTAAATTAGCCACTTTAGTAACAATACTAGGATCAACTACATTACTAGACATATTACCAATAGTAACACCACCCAAATCACTATTAATATCCTGCTTAGAATCCCAATAACTAGAAACATCACAACTAGCAGAAAAAGGTCTTGGATTAGGCATATCAAGTTTACATATCATAGGAATCTTAAAAGCAGTACCAAAAGCCACACAAGTACCTGGTTGCAAAATCTTCATCTTCTCTATAACATCACTAGAAATATTAGGTAACATCTCTTCTATATATTTAATATCCTTAGGGTGAGTCATTTTAAAAATCAAGAAATTAGAACACTGAGAAACAACTGTATCACTTATCTCAACTGGCCTTTGACTAATAATATCCAAAATAACACCATATTTACGTCCCTCTTTAGCAATCCTATCAAAAATATTATACCCAAGTAAAAACACATCACTATCATTTTGAATATATCTATGAGCTTCTTCTAAAAACAAATGAAATGGAACAGTCGCGCGATTTGCATTCCCCTTAGCAAAATCAAATATAATTCTACTATAAATTTTAACTAAAGCCTTAGCATAACCATCATCTAATCCCTCAAGATTTATATTAATAATCTGTGCTTTTTTATTATTAGTACTAATTAAGTTAGTAATAAACTGAGCTGGACTAACATAAGAATCTGACGTAAAAAATCCACCAATCTCACTGCGCAAAACAGAACTAAGCCTAACTTTCAATAACTGAGCATCATCATGCATATTCTTATTATTATTAAACCCTTCACTAATCAAAGTAAATTCCAAACTTTTCTCTAAAGAAGAAAGAGAAAAAACAGTTGAAATAGGAGCTTCAATCTCTTCTATACTTTCATCTATATGTTTCAAAATATATTCAGTAATTAAAACCTCTTCCCCAAAACGCCCCTTAGAATCAATTAAAAAACACTCACTAAAATTTCTAGTATAACCTACACCTGGAATAACAGCATCAAAATTAAACTCATTAGTATGACAAGTATCTATAACTGTAAAAATATCATCTCTCTTTTGACTAGCAGTATTCTGACTATATAAAATAGACAAAATAGCTTTAGCAATAATATTATTTTTATACTTATTAGCCTCAGGTGTATCCATAGCAAAAATCCTAGCATACTTAATCGCACGGTCAATAATAGTTAACTGAGAATGTTTATCTGCCTGAAGTAAAACACCAAAATCATCCACCTTAAGCAAATTAACTGGAATCTGAATCTTTGTATCAGTAGGATCCTTTAATTTAGAAGTAATAAATTTATAATTATAATATGGATTTAAATTATTAATACTCTTAAAAGCATTCTTATACTCTCCAAAAGAATCAAAAAATATCAAATTAGCATTATAAGAAATAGTATTTTTATTACCCAAAATATTTTGAACTATCCTAGAAACACCACATGACTTACCACTTCCACTATTACCAAAAATACACAAATGATTAGAAAACAAATCATTAATATTAGGACAAACATCATATT
>CANORX010000171.1 GCA_947569225.1 uncultured Clostridia bacterium | reverse complement strand
ATTATAGACTATATTAGAAAGTTCTTTTGGATTATCAATATTAACTTCGTGTGATGAATTACTTATTATTTTAAATTCACTATTTTTTATACTATTATTCAATAATCTTGCACTTTCCATATTCACATTATCTTTAGCACCACATAAAATTAAACACTTACACTTTATTTTTTCTAAATCCTTTGCAATATTAAGACTACTCATTGAATTAACTAATGTAATAAATTCACTTTTAAAACAACCCATTTTTTCAAATGTGGACTTTGGCATTATATGAAATATTAAACTTTGTACCTTAAAAAGTGCTTTTGGTATTTTATATGGAGTACCAATCAAAATAATGGAATTTACTCTTTCTGGATATACTTTTACAAAATCTAATGCTAATATCCCACCTAAAGAAAGACCACACAAATTAAGTTTTTCTTTCTGATTATTACATAAATCAGAAAAAGCATTATACATCATTTTATAATCCTTTGAAATGTTTTTAGTTATTTCAAATAAATTTGGACATAGTGTATCAATTCCATTTTTCTTTAGATATACATTAGTATTATTCCAACTTTGATTATCTTGTCCTAATCCGTGTATAAGAATGTTTTTCATAACTATATCCATTCCTTTCGCTCCGCTCAAGGCACAACACGGTATGAAACGTGCCTTTTGCAGATAAATTTGATATACTTAACTTAGTTGATTAAAGATATACTACAAACCACGGGGAGGTGAGTGTGCAGTTTCTAATAAAACTGACCGCATAACTATATGTGTAGTTAATCTTTTCAAGCACAACTAAGTGGGATTTTAAGCCCGTATCATTATCTTTGAGTCTACTCGTAGTCTAGCTAGATTAACAGTCACTGTCTTTCTATCAACTAATTTGAAAGAAAGGAGTCTGTTTATATGCTAAAAATTGTTTTTAAAATTTGTTGTGGTATTGACGTTCACAAAGATTTCGTCGTTGCTTGTATTGCTAAAACAGATGATAAAAATGTTACTACTTATCAATCCAAACGTTTTTCCACGTTCACTAATGGTCTGCGTGAATTGTCTGAGTGGTTATGCTCTAATTCCTGTAAAGATGTTTGCATGGAATCTACTGGAAAGTATTGGTATCCTATTTTTAACATCCTTGAAGATTCTTGTAACGTTATTATTGCTCATCCTAAATATGTTAAAGCTATTCGTGGCAAAAAAACTGACAAGAAAGATGCTAAATGGATTGCTGACCTTTTTAAGCATGATTTAGTTGTTTCTAGTTTTATCCCTGATAGAGCTATTCGCCAACTTCGTGATCTTTGTCGTTATTACTGCAAACTTACTTATTTAACTACTAGCGAAACCCAACGTACTCAAAATTGTCTTACTGTTTCTAATATTCAACTTGCTAACGTTGTTTCTGATATTAACGGCAAGTCTGCTCAAAGAATCTTGGCTAAAATATTAGAAAATCCTAGCAATACTAGCTTTGATATCGAACCTCTTCTTCATAAAAGTATGTTGCCTAAACTAGATGATATTGCTCTTGCTATTGATGGTGTTATTACTCCTGAACAATCCTCTAAATTACAAATTATTAAGAAACATTTTGATAATTTGAATATCTGCAAAGCTGATTTAGAAAATTTAATTTACGAATTAGCAAAACCTTATGAACATGAAATTGCTCTCCTACAAACAATTCCTGGTATCAACTCTAAATTAACTGCTATTCGTATTATCGCTGAAGTTAGTAACGATGTATCTAGCTTTCCTACTAGCAAGCACCTTTGTTCTTGGGCTGGTCTTACGCCTACTAATAATGAAAGTGCTGGCAAGAAAAAATCGGTTCGTATATCAAAAGCTGGTTGTTATATCAAACCTCTACTTGTACAATGTAGTTTAGCAACATTAAATTCTAAAGATAATCCTGAAATTAGTAATCGCTACAAAAATCTTAAAATGCGTCGTGGTCACAAAAAAGCAATTATTGCAATTTCTCGTTTTCTTATGACAGTTATTTATCACATTTTAAAAGACAAAGTTTGTTATGATGAAAAACTTTATTCACATTACAATCAATTACCAACATCTAAAGAAATTACTACTGAACAAGCAATTGCTTTAGCTAAACGTCAAGGTTACAAGATAGTTTGTTAACTTTATATTATTTTTCAAAATTTGCCTTTTTTAGGCTTATTTGTTATGCTCTTTTATTTTTGATTTTTGTTTCATCATTTGTTTACCTCTTATTGTATATATTAAGTTTTTTATGTCTTCGTTAGTTAGTTCGTTTTGAATCGCTAATTTACTTTCTTCCATACTATCACATCCTTTTCTTATTTTACATATTCTAAAACATTTGTTCTTTATTGTCAAGGCTTTTACAATTTTTAATTTTAAAATTTATGCTATGGAAAAGATAAAAATTTTGGAATTTATTCTGAAATAATTGAATTTTTGACAAGATGTGTTATAATAATAGGTAGTGTATAGAATAGGAAGAAGGGATTGAGTCAAATGAAAAAGAAGGAACAAAAAGAGAAAGCGCCAAAAAGACAATATGATAAAGGACAGATATTTGTAAAAATTATGGCAGGAGTGTTGGCACTTTTGATGGTAGCAGGAACAGGGGTTACTCTTATATATGCTTTAATGGGATGAGTTTGAAAAATAACAAATAATTTTTACAAAAGAACGAAAAAAGGAGAAATCAATGGTAATCAATTTAGGAATGAATTGGGAAAATTTTTATAAAG
>CANORX010000170.1 GCA_947569225.1 uncultured Clostridia bacterium | reverse complement strand
AAAAAAAAACAAAAAAACATAACAATAATCACAAAAAAACAAAAAAAATTCAAACAAAATAAATAATTTATTACTTACGAGCAAATCAGTTTGTTTTGATATTTTATCTAACTCTTTCAATTCTACACGAATCTCTGGAGATAATCTTTTATTAGGATATTCAGTAGGAAATACTTTCAGCAAATAGCAATAGTGTAAATATAAAGCATATAAGCCTTTGTGTTTTTGCTTCTTATATGGTGTGTAAGTCTTTGATCTTTTCTTATTGCCATATTCATCTATAAAAGGTATTCTAGGTGCTTGTTCTATTTCTATTCTCTCTTTTATTCTATCAATACTATAATCATACCCAAAGCTTCTTTCAATACGAATATGCTTTTTATAAGGCTCTCTTACTACACTTAATCTACTACCACGATAAATAAGGTCGTAGTCCATTGCTTTCATTAAACATTCAAAATCTCTAAATGAATAGGCTTGAGCAATGGCTCGGTCTATATCTTCTTTAGTCGTTGTATAATAGTTATTTTTTTCAATATAGCCTTTATAGTAATTAGCATAATTGATTTTACTATTTCTACACGGCTTTTCTTCTAATACAGAAAGTCCATATTCTTCACATAGTGAATCCGATAGTTGTCTTAATCTAGCATAAGTTTCCCTTTTATCATAATATCTCTTACCATCTTTAAATGACACAGAATTGATAACAAAGTGATTATGAATATGCTTTGTATTAAGATGGGTACTTACGATTACTTCAAAACGGTCGCCCCACATTTCTTGTGCCAACCTAACACCAATAGCGTGTGCTTGTTCTGGAGTAACTTCTCCCTCTGCAAAAGACTGGAATGCGTGAAAACCTAAAATACCACCAGTCTTATTATATTGCTGTTTAGTAATAAGCATTTCTTCGTATGCACTTTCAACAGAACAATTAAGAGAAGAAACATAGTATTGATTTTCAGTTTTAAAATCTGCTTCAGCATACTCTATAACATTATGAAGTTCTTTGTATGCTTCTTTTCCATAGTCACTATTAAGAGTTTTTTCTATATTAGTAGTATAGTCTATAACGTGGTCTAGTCTTTTTTCAATTTTCCATATACCTGTCGTAGCCATTGCTCTCTCCTTTCTTTCCAATAAAAAAAGAGCCTATCATTTTACTGATAAGCCCCACATAAATCTAATCGCTAAATTGTAATTTACCACAATAAATTTATTGCACAAGCAACAACTATACCTATTAGGATTATTATCCATCCTATTGTTTTTTTATGCTCTTTAAACCATTTTGACATATTTACCACTCCTATCTGTTCGACAAATTACTATTTGTTTTTTCTCTATAATTATATCAAAAAAAGAACAAATCATAAATACGATCTGCTCTATAAATTGTAATCTAGCGATTACTTTTATATTCAATAATTCCAATAATCCCTATAATTACAAATGCTACTGCTAATAATAATGTTATCAACCATTTGGAAATATCTTCTCCAGTTATAAGTAATATTATAAATGCTACTATTGCTAATGTTCCAAATACTAATTGAACTATTGAACTAATTAAACTTAATTTACTTTTCATATTTCTCCTCTTTTTCAAATTGTAATTTAATCTTCAATTTTCATAATAATGTCGTATGCAGTAGAACATTCTTCTTTTGATAGTTTTGTTTCATTAACAAGATACTCTATTGCTTCAGCTTTAGTAGAAAAATCTTTTAATATATTTTTTACTTCTTTAAATTTTTCAATAGCTTTTTTTACTTCGTTATTCATAATTCTATCTTCCCTCCAAATCGTAATTTACCATAATAAGTTTATTGCACAGGCAACAACTATACCTATTAAAGTTATTATCCATCTATTGTTTTCTTATGTTCTTTACACCATCTTTCCATATTTATCGCTTCCTTTCAAATTGTAATTTACCACAATAAATTTATTGCACAAGCAACAACTATACCTATTAGGATTATTATCCATCCTATTGTTTTTTTATGCTCTTTAAACCATTTTGACATATTTACCACTCCTATCTGTTCGACAAATTACTATTTGTATGATAGATTAGCAAAAAATATAATTAATCTATTTGTACACAAATAATAGTTGAACTTATATAAATATTATAATACTTTTCATATCCTTTTTAAAGTTATTGTGTACATTTTCTTTTAAGAAATTCAAACAGTTTTATAATTTTTTATGTACCAAATCAAGAGTTACTTTTTAGCAGGATAAGGGTGTATTACAAACAACTTGCCAGTGGCAAGTTTATCCCTAAAATAAAGGGTTTCTTAGATTTTGAATTGTATTACAAAATCTTTTTTGTTTTACTTTCGTATTACAAGAAAATAGAAAATATTATATAAAAAGGGCTAGTTGTTTTACAAATGTATTACAAATAACCCGCTTTTCATACCTAAAAACTAACCAATTTGTACTAAAATTTGATATTTTTAAAAGAAATATATAACCTTAGTTGGTACAAAAATATGTACCTTACATATTTACATTTATAATATTTATTGGACTAACGGGAATTTCTATTAATCCATAACTCGTTATTTTAAATTTATCAATGATGGGTATTAATTTAAATGGTTCATTAAAGTAATTACCTTTATTATATTTGATCATAAATTGTTGATCATTAACTTGTTCTTTCTTTAATTCTTGATAATCAATAGGAAAGCGAGACTTTCGAAAAAGTTGTGTAAACAGTAATTTATACCTTCCGTTGGAACCATC
>CANORX010000169.1 GCA_947569225.1 uncultured Clostridia bacterium | reverse complement strand
GTATAATATAAGTAGTAGAAGTTTTTTTAATGGAGGAAAATTTATGAATTTTGAAAAAAGAGATGTTAAAGTAATAGTTTTGAGTGGAAAAGCTAGAGCAGGTAAAGATACTACTGCAGGCTTTATGAAAGATTATTATGTTAGTAAAGGTATTAAGTCATTAAATATTTCTTTTGCATCTTATATTAAAGAATATGCTAAAAAGATTAGTGATTGGGATGGAAGTGATGAGACTAAGCCTAGAGAGTTACTTCAACAGCTTGGTACAAGTATTATTCGTGAGAAAATAGATAATGAATTTTTTATTAAAAGAATTATAGGAGATATTCTAGTTTATAGCTATTTTTTTGATGTGATTATTATTAGTGATTGTAGACTTCCTGAGGAAATAGAGAGATTAAAAGAAAACTTTAAAAATGTTATTTCTATTAATGTGGTTAGACCTAATTTTGATAATGGTCTTACTGGTAAACAAAATAATCATTATACAGAGGTAGGTTTAGATGGATTTAATGGTTTTGATTATGAGTTAATTAATGATGGAAGTTTAGAAGATTTTGAGAAAAAAGTGTTTCTGTTTATGAGTGAGGTGGAAGAGTAATGAATTTAAAAGATTTGTATATTGATTTTTTTGTTAGTAAAGGGCATAGACAGATACCAAGTGCGCCTGTTGTTCCTGAAAACGACCCATCAGTTTTGTTTAATACTGCTGGTATGCAACCTTTAATTCCTTATTTAATGGGAGAAATACATCCATATGGAACAAGATTAGTAGATTATCAAAAGTGTATTAGGACTAATGATTTAGATTCTATTGGAGATACTACTCATCATACTTTTTTTGAAATGCTTGGTAACTGGAGTTTAGGTGATTATTTTAAGGATGAGAGTATAGAATTTAGTTTTGAATTTTTGACTAAGATTTTAAATATTCCAGTGAGTAGATTCGCTGTCACTGTTTTTGCAGGGAATGAAAAGATACCTTTTGATGAAGTTAGTTATAATAAGTGGTTAAGTCTTGGTATAAGTGAGTCTAGAATTATTAAGACAGTAGAGGATAATTTTTGGATTGCGGGTGAGACTGGTCCTTGTGGAGGGGATACTGAGATTTTCTATTTTAGAAGTGAAGATATGATTCCAGAGGTTTTTGATTCAGAAGATGATAGATGGGTAGAAATTTGGAATAATGTTTTTATGGAATATTATAAAGATAGTGAAGGTAATGTTAGTAAGTTATCTAAAAAGAATGTTGATACTGGTATGGGAGTGGAGAGAGTTACTGCTATTTTAGAGGGTGTTAATGATAATTATTTGTCTAGTGTTTGGATTGATGTTATTAATAAGATATGTGATATTTCAGGGCTTTCTTATGAAGATAATTTGAAGAGTATGAGAATTATTGCTGACCATATTAGGACTTCTGTGTTTATAAGTGCAGATAAGTCTGGAATTAAACCTAGTAATACAGATCAAGGTTATATTTTGAGAAGATTAATTAGAAGAATGATTAGGCATATTAAGATTTTGGGTATAGATATTAATAGTGATTGGGAACGAGAGTTAGCACTTTTAATTATTGATAAATATAAAGATTACTATAATGAATTAGAAGAAAATAAACAGATAGTTTTAGATGTGCTTAAAAATGAGAAAGTGAAGTTCAATAAGACTTTAGAAAAAGGTCTTAGAGAGTTTGAAAAATCTGTTATTAATGGTAATAGTGTTAGTGGTGAAGTAGCTTTTCATTTGTATGATACTTATGGTTTTCCAATAGAACTTACTGTAGAGCTTGCTAATGAACGAGGGTTAGGTGTAGATGAAAATGGTTTTTATGAGATGTTTAAAAAGCATCAAGAGTTATCTAGGACAGCATCTGCAGGTAAGTTTAAAGGTGGACTTCAAAGTGATGGGATTATGGAGACAAAATATCATACTGCTACTCATTTACTTAATGCTGCTTTAAAAGTTGTTGTTGGTGAAGAGGTTCATCAAAAGGGAAGTAATATTACTAGTGAGAGGATGAGGTTTGATTTTTCTTGTGATCACAAGTTAACTGAGGAAGAGAAGACTAAGGCTGAAGAGTTAGTTAATAAGTGGATTAATGAAGGACTAATAGTCTCTAAAACTCAGATGAGTAAGGAAGAGGCAATAAATAGTGGGGCAGAGTGTATGTTTATAGATAAGTATCCTGATATTGTTAGTGTTTATTGTATTGGTGATGTTTCTAAAGAGCTATGCGGTGGACCTCATGTTAGTAATACTAATGAACTTGGACATTTTCATATTGTTAAAGAGGAGAGCTCTAGTGCAGGAGTTCGTAGGATAAAGGCTGTGCTTAGTGATGAGTAGTATTTTTGATTTGACTTTAGGTGAATTAGAAGATATTTTAGTTAGTAATGGTTTTAAGAAGTATAATGCAACTCAAGTTTTTGAAGGTATTTATAAAAGAAAAGTTAATAGTTTTGACGATATTAGTAATATTAGTAAAGATTTGAAGATGTTTTTAAATAATAATTATTTTATTAATATGCTACCAGTTTTAGAGTGTTTGACTAGTGATGATACTAATAAGTATTTATTAGATATAAATGGAAGTAGTATTGAATGTGTTCTTATGAGGCATCCTTATGGAGATAGTATTTGTATTAGTACTCAAGTTGGGTGTAATATGGGCTGTGCTTTTTGTGAGAGTGGTAAGTTAAAGCGTGTTAGAAATTTACTTCCTAGTGAGATAATTTTACAGGTTTTAACTATAGAGAGATATGAAAATTTACG
>CANORX010000168.1 GCA_947569225.1 uncultured Clostridia bacterium | reverse complement strand
ATATTCTTTGTCTGTCATTTTTAATTCCTCTCTTTCTTTTTGTCTTAGATATTCTACTTATTGTTTTTATAGATATTTTTGTATCTTTTTATGTCTAGTTTATTAATAACTGTCCCTTTTTTTGATGTACTTATTATTATACACATAAAAAATTATTCGTCAAGTTTTTAGTGCAAAAAAAAGTACACAAGATTATGTAACTTTTCTTTTTATTCTTTAATTAAATCTATTCATTTGTTTCATAAGTTGATTTACTTATTTTTGGTTTGAAGGTTTTCCCATCCCCCTCATTAAAGTTTTTATTATTTCTTCATTTATTGGTGGTTTTTTCTTCAATCTTTTGTCATCAAACTTCTTGCTAAAATTAAGCCTATTATTAAGCCACCTATTACGTATAAAATATCTATTAACATTTATTTCCTTCTTAAGAAGATTATATATTTTTTAATCTTAAGTAATAACTTATTTTTTTTACAATTTATTTAAAATCTGACATAATTATTTTTTAGTGTTTAATATTAAATTAAAAATGTAGACATAATTAATATCTACATTTCTTACTATTTTGATATTTTTTTATCTAATGAGCTTAGCTTCTCTTTCTACAGGATAATAGAATTCTGGATTTTCTACTTTTATAGTTTCTAAAGCTTATTCATAACATATAGCTCCTGTAATTCAGCGCCTATATCTTCTAATATTTATTATGTCATCTCCATTTCCATGTTCTGGATTTTGACTTGGTTCTGGATTTTGACTTGGTCTTGGATCTGGAGTTGGTCCTAGATATGGATTTGGTTCTAAATTGTGTAGATTTAGTTCGTTATTATTGTTGTCTTCTAATTCATTAACTCTTACATCAACTTTTTGTTTGTTTCCAGTTAAATCACTTACTGTTACTTGTTCTTCTTTATTAATATCATAAAATTTTGTTAATGTTTTTCCATCTATAGATAATGCCCAGCCATTTATTTCTTGCATAGGTTCATTTGATTTTATTGTAACTACTACATTTCCATTTGTATGTTCTTTTGTACTGTAGTTTACTACTGGAGTTTCATTAGCTTTTATTATTGCCTCAATGCCAATACATGTTAATTCTTTTGTAACATATTTTGCACTTAATATAGGCGTGTCTTTGTCTATTGTAACTGAGCTACTTGAACTTGGAAAATTAGGAGCTTCTACTTTTTTCTCACCCATTTTTGCAGTATACAATGAAACGATTAAAGCAACTGCTGATACTCCAGCAAATAAACCTCCAAATAACTTCTTTTTGTTTGGTTTCTTTTCTTCTGTATTTTTCATATTTTCATATTCTTTGTCTGTCATTTTTAATTCCTCTCTTTCTTTTTGTCTTAGATATTCTACTTATTGTTTTTATAGATATTTTTGTATCTTTTTATGTCTAGTTTATTAATAACTGTCCCTTTTTTTGATGTACTTATTATTATACACATAAAAAATTATTCGTCAAGTTTTTAGTGCAAAAAAAAGTACACAAGATTATGTAACTTTTCTTTTTATTCTTTAATTAAATCTATTCATTTGTTTCATAAGTTGATTTACTTATTTTTGGTTTGAAGGTTTTCCCATCCCCCTCATTAAAGTTTTTATTATTTCTTCATTTATTGGTGGTTTTTTCTTCAATCTTTTGTCATCAAACTTCTTGCTAAAATTAAGCCTATTATTAAGCCACCTATTACGTATAAAATATCTATTAACATTTATTTCCTTCTTAAGAAGATTATATATTTTTTAATCTTAAGTAATAACTTATTTTTTTTACAATTTATTTAAAATCTGACATAATTATTTTTTAGTGTTTAATATTAAATTAAAAATGTAGACATAATTAATATCTACATTTCTTACTATTTTGATATTTTTTTATCTAATGAGCTTAGCTTCTCTTTCTACAGGATAATAGAATTCTGGATTTTCTACTTTTATAGTTTCTAAAACTTCTCTCATAACATATAAATTCTGTAATTCAGCGCTTATTTCTTCTGAAAAATCTATATCTAAATCAATGTCTCCATCATCATCTAATCCATCACTTCCAGGATTATCATATATGTCATCTCCATTTCCAGGTTCTGGATCTGGAGTTGGTTCTGGTTCTGGTTCAGGCTCTGGTTCAGGGTCTGGTTCAGGCTCTGGTTCAGGGTCTGGTTTTGGATCTGGTTTTGGATCTGGTTTTGGATCTGGTTTTGGATCTGGTTCAGGTTCTGGTTCTGGCTCTGGTTCAGGCTCTGGTTCTGGTTTTGGATCTGGTTCTGGTTTTGGATCTGGTTCTGGTTCTGGTTCTGGTTCAGGTTCTGGTTCTGGTTTTGGTTCTGGTTCTGGATCTGTTCCTTGATTGCCTGAATTTAATTCATTATTATTGCTATCTTCTAATCCATTAACTCTTACATCAACTTTTTGTTTGTTTCCAGCTAAATCACTTACTGTTACTTGTTCTTCTTTATTAATATCATAAGATTTTGTTAATGTTTTTCCATCCGTAGATAATGTCCAGCCTAAAAGTGGTTTTAATTTTTCATTTGAAATTATGCTTACTGTTACAGTTATTCCATTTTGATTGTATATTACTGATACCTTATCGAATGTTTTATCTATATTTGTAATATCTATTGTTGCTACACAAGTGTTTCCTGCTAAATCTTTTAATTTAATTGTTTCATTTGTATTTTTTTCGTACGTTTTTGTTAATGTTTTTCCATCTACAGATAATGTCCAGACTTTTATTTCTTTCATAGGTTCATTTGATCTT
>CANORX010000167.1 GCA_947569225.1 uncultured Clostridia bacterium | reverse complement strand
AATTAGTTATCTCTTTCTTATCTGTAAAAATAACTTTCAAATCTTTACTAGCAATTCTTAACTCACTCTCTCCTTCTATACCATACATAAAATAAGCATAACTTAAACCTAAACTTAAACTAAAAACTAAAACAAAAATTAACACCCAATACTTTTTCATAACACACTCCACCTCTATGTACCTTAATAGGATACATTGTATAACAAAATATTATCAAACTGAATTGTACCTTGTCAAGATACAACTGTAAAAAATCAAAAATTTATATGCTAAAATTTATTCATAAGGTGATAACATGTACATAAATTGTAATAATTACAAAACAAAAGATATAATAAAATTCATGAGAGACTCCACTGACAAAACACAAACTGAATTTGCTAAAGACATAAATAAAACTCGAAGTTGGACTGCAAAAGCTGAAAGAGATGAAATAAACATATCATTAAACGATTTTCTAAAACTAGCAAAAATAAACAAAATCAACATAATAATGGAAAAAAACGACAATTAAAAATGACCATAATGATTACATTATAGCCATTTTTTTAATTATATTAACCACATATACATTCTACATAAGTATCATTCAAACATCTTATACTACATAAACAATTAATATTCATAGTAAATATTGAATCAGTACCTACATAAGGATAAGGACTAGTACTATCAGTATTAGGTGCAAGTACTCTAAAAGTACAACAACATCCATCTACTTTTTCTACTCTAAATACATTTGAGCATCCTTGTGCACCTACCTCATTACAATTAATATTAGTTCTAGTAGTAGGCATACTCCAAGGTGTTCCATTACCACAGCAAGTATAAAGCATAATTGGTCTAGTATTGCACACTACACAATTACCGCCTCCACCTAAAGCTGGTCTATCACAACTGTTTAAACAATTCTCAGGACAAGCATTAGACTGAAGAACATTAATAACCTGTAATATCTCTGCTATACAATTATTATCGCATTCATTATTCTCATTTTTCTTACAACAACAACCATTATTATAATTATTCATATTTTCCACCCCTTCTTTATATTCACTAATAATGTATGTAAAAACTTATCTTTTGTGATTACTTATAACCATCTAAAAATAAAAATATATTTCTTTTTTAATAATAATATAGTATAATTCTAATAGGTGAAGAAAATGAATAACATGTACTTTCAATACTTAATAATAATAGCAGTCCTAATATTAATAGCTTCAATAGTAGTAAAAATCAATAAAAAGGACTTCGCTATAAAAATAAACAAACTAATACAATACTTAGGTGGCAAAGAAAACATACTTGATGTAGAAACAAACATGTCAAGACTAAAAGTAATAGTAAAAGACACAAGCATAGTAGACAAAGACGGCATCCAAAAGTTGGGCGCTAAAGGAATAGTTGAAATAGATAACCAATTAAAAATAATATTTGGTCCCAACTCAAAACAACTAAAAAAATACATTAAAGACCTCAAATAGGTCTTTTTTTATTATTTAATAATCTAACTTTTGTAAACAAATAGTATAATTTGATAATTTTTTACTTTATTCGTCATATTTCGACATTTATCGACAAAAGTCTATGTTATCCTGTATTCAAGAGGTGAAAAATATGAATATATTAGAAACACTAGTTATTAATGCAATACTAGTAACATTTCCAATATTAATTTACGAATACTTCATAGTATATACACAAAACATGAAAAGAGAGAAAATGAATATCTTGCTAAGTTTTGCATTATATGTATCCTTATACTTAACAATGTCTTACAAAGAATTCATAGCTCCAAACTACCAGTTTATTTCAATCATACTTCCAGTAACAATCGCATATTTACACAAAAAACCAAAAGATGCTTTAATAATTAGTGTCATAGTAATTGAATACCTAATAAGAGAACTAAACTATAACTTAATAATAACAATAACATTCTTCTTATTACTATTTCTATTTTATAACAACTACAGTAAAACAAACAAAACAAAAAACTATCTAACTAATATATTTATAACATTTACTGGAATCGCACTTATATTAAATGAACTATTAATAACAAACAACACAAAAAACTTAATAATAGACTCAACACTTGCAATAATAATATTTTATATCATACTAAAAATTATAAACAAAGCCATAGAAACAGCGAGGGACATAATAAACTTACACTCTAATATAAAACAATTTGAAAAAGAAAAAAGCATAAAAGACTCACTATTTAAAATAACACATGAAATAAAAAATCCAATAGCTGTCATAAAAGGATATCTAGATATGTTTGATGCAAAAAATATAGAAAAAAGCGAAAGATACATAGAAATAATAAAAACTGAAATAAACAGAACACTAAATCTATTAATGGACTTCATGGAATTTTCTAAAATTAAAATAGAAAAAAAAGAAATCAACTTTAGTACACTTATAGATGACATAAAAGATGTATTAATACCATTCTTTAAAGCAAAAAATGTTAGCTTCTATTTTGAAGTAGAAGATGAAGAAAATTTAATAATAAGTGTAGACTATCTAAGAATGAAACAAGTAGTATTAAACATAATAAAAAATGCAGTTGAATCTTGCACTAGTAATATAGGACAAGTATCAACTACAGTATTTAAAGATTCAGATTCCCTTTACATATATGTTAAAGATAATGGTTCTGGTATGAGTAAAGAAGTATTAGAAAACATGCTACAACCATTTTACACAACTAAAGAAAAAGGAACAGGACTTTCTTCTGGCATTTCTGAAACAGAGATAAGCTC
>CANORX010000166.1 GCA_947569225.1 uncultured Clostridia bacterium | reverse complement strand
CAAACACATTTTCGTCAGTTCTCTTATAGGTTGAAATTTCCTATAAGATAAAAAAAGTTCTTAAAAACATTTTAAAAACTAAATATCATCTTCATCAAAAATAATAGTATGATTCTTTATTTCTTCTAAAGGTAAAGACTGACTTTTAACAATTAAAGAATAAAGCATAGTAACTTGTAATTCAAAACTCAACATATCATATTTCTCAAACTTACTAATGACAGGTAGCTTTACTTCTTTTTTTATACTAGAAAAATATCTTTTTCCACGTTTTGATAAACCTAAAACTCTAATATACTCTAACTCTCTAAATTTACTTGCCATTTCCTTAGTAAATCCTGTAAAAATATTAATAAGTATTCTATTAATCTTATTATAAGTATATCTCTTAGTTTTAATATTTTCCACTAATTCATCAAAACTATTAGAAACAACACACGCCTCATAAATCCTATTTTCTAATCCCTCATTAACCAAATTATACTTAAGTAAACTCTCCCTTTCAGAAATAATCTTATATTTAATCAAATTAAAAAACAACTCATAATCAATTTTCCTTAAATAAATAGACGCATCATAACCAACATACCTATCAACATTCTCACCACTTCTTAATCTATTTCTAATATTACTAGCACTAACAATATCATCATCCAAACTAATATCCAAATAACCATTAGTTCTCTTAATAGGCATAATCTCCATATCATAATTATTTCTTAAAATCTCTTTAATATAACTTACAGCTAAAATATCATTAGGCTCCTTAACAGCCTCACCACATAAATCTTTAATAGCTTTAGCCAAACTACTAGGATAATTAGCCCCTTCACTCATATAACGTTTAACCAAACTATCAAACTGAGGATTATCTATCTGAATCTTTGCATTAGCTATAAGAAACTCCTTATCAGCACTTTCACTTCCAAAAACAATAGTATCCACTCCAAACTCCGAAAGCATCCTAATTGCAGCATAACTAAAAAGATCAGCAGACTGATTACTAAAAACAAAAGGTATCTCTAAAACAATATCTACGCGATTTTTTAAACTAATAATAGTCTTATCCCACTTACTAAGAACACTCATTTCACCTCTTAAAGTATAATGACTCGATAAAGCAACAACAATAACAGAAAGAGGAAATAACTCTTTAACTTTATCAATCTGATACCTGTGTCCGTCATGAAAAGGATTATATTCAGCAACAATACCAATAACCTTCATACATTCATCACCAATAACATTTTATCATACTAATATACATATACACTAGAAATAATCTTAAAAACACTAAGCTAAAATATATTTTATAAAATAGAGAACACTAACAACTAAAAACAATTTTAAGAAAACCCTTTGACACCATATGTGTAATATGCTATTCTTAAATAAATAATAGTTTAAATAAGGAGGCTTTCACATGTTTGATATAAGTAAATTAAAAAACAACATTGAAACAACACTTGAAATAAATGAAACATTAGAATTTAAAGAAGAAACACTAAAAAACACTGAAATAAAAAGATTAGAAAACATAAAAGTAACAGGAAACATAACAAGACTAGACAATCTAATATATCACATAACACTAAATATCACAGGAAACATGGTACTTTTATGTGCTAGAAGTTTAGAAGAAGTCAATTATCCATTAAACATATTTTTAGACAAAAACATAGGTGAAGAAGACGAAGAAGAAGAAAATAGACTAATTTTACAAAATTCTCTTGATATTTTTGCAATAGTATGGGAAAATATTGTACTAGAAGTTCCCCTTAGAGTTATAAAAGAAGATGCAACCTTTATAAGTAAAGGTGATGGATGGAGCTTAGAAGATAATAATATAAAAAGATTTAATGATTCACCTCTTAGTGAATTATCAAATTTGTTAGATATGGAGGGAAAAGAATGAAACTAGATTTACAATTATTTGCAGTACCAGCTAGACGTGTAAGTAAAACTGCCAAAAGAGCAAGAAGAACTCATTTAAAAAAAGATGCTCCTACAGTTACAACTTGTAAACAATGTGGTGCTCCATTAGCGCCTCACAGAGCTTGTACTAAATGTGGTTACTACAAAGGAAAAGAAGTAATTAAAATTGATAATAAAGAAAACGAATAACATTGAACTAAAAATATAATTCAATGTTTTTTCTTTTATAAACCTTTATTTGACAAAAAACAAACCTAACATAGAACTATAATATAATTGGTGATTATTATGAACACAAAGAAAATTATCATATTATTAGGAATATCTTTACTATTTTCATTCATTATATTTAAAAAATACAGTGCAGAAGAAAATAACTATAAAGAATATTACATTCTGCAAGTAGGTGCTTACAATAACTATGATAACGTTATCAAAAACACAAAAACCTTAGATAATTTCATGGTATATGAAGATATTAACATGTATAAAATATTCATAGGTTTTACAAAAGACAATAGTGTAAAAAATTAGAAAAAAATTATTATAAAGAAATAAAAACATTTAAAAAAACTATGAAAATTAACGACAAAGAATTAGAAAAGAAAATAGAAAACTTTGATTCAGTAATAAAAAACACTAATGACAAATCGAGTCTAAACATAATAATTAAAGAAGAATTAAAAATCTTTGAAAATTTTTTAAACAAAAAACGCAAAATATGATATCATATAAATAGTTAATCGATTACTCTAGGGAAAGGAGCACATGAAATTTAAAGAAAAACTAAAAGAAGAAAAACCTAGAGAAAAACTAAAAAAATTAGGAATTACATCACTATCTAATTCTGAACTAATATCTATAT
>CANORX010000165.1 GCA_947569225.1 uncultured Clostridia bacterium | reverse complement strand
ACTGTAAAAGTATTATTTGATAAAGTAGCATTAGTAGTAGGTGTACATGTAGAGCTTGTAGTTACGCAATATTTAGCACTTTTAACTCCAGATTGGGAATCTTCAGTATTTATGTTAAAACTAATATTATGATACCAATCGTTTTCTCCAGTAGTACTACTTGCAATAGCAAAACTTTGTGATGGAGCAGTTTTGTCTATTTTAGTAATATTAATAACTTCATGAGTATAAGTATTACCTAAATTATCACGAACTTTGATAATGATGTTACTTGTATTTTCAGTATAAGTCTTAGTATTTTCTTTTTGCCAAGTAGAGCCATTGTCAAAGCTATATGCTTCATTATGAAGTCCACTTTCAGTGTCATTAGCGCCATTAATTGTTAAAGTAACATTATCTTTAGTCCAGTTGTTAGGATTACCAGAAACACTAGTGATAGTAGGAGCATCAACATCAATCAAAGAAGTATCAATTTCTTTAGTTGTAATGTTGTTACTATAGTCTTTAACACTGACATATAGTAATCCATTTTCAGTTATTTCAAGCTCTTTAGTGAAAGAAAGAGGATTATTCTCAACGTTTATCCAAGAATAAGAACCTTTTTTGGTAGAAACACTATAAGCAGTAATACCAGAAAGATTATCAGTAGCGTTGATTGTTAGTTTAGTACCAAGGGAAAGATTAAGAGTAGGAGCAGTTACATCAGTATAATATTTGTGAGAAGTAACGTTACCAAGTTCATCTTTAGTCCAGATGTAGTAAAGTTTATCTTTCTCAGCATCAAATGTAATAGTTGTATCTTTACCAGAAATTGAAATCCATTCGGTAGGTTCAATATTATCAGTAGTTATTTGATAACCAGAAAGATTAGACTTTTCATCTTCAATTTTAACTGATAGTTCAAGGCCACTACCATCATCTTTATCTTTTGAAGTAACAGAAGTACTAGGAGCAGTTTGATCTAGATTAGGAGTATCAATAATAACTTCTTTGATGTTACCATCTTCATCTTTAATATAGATAGTATGTGGACCTTCTTCAGTAAAGGTTTCTTCAAAAGTTATTTCTGTATTAGGAGGTACTTTAATAAAGTTTTCTCCATCAGTTGAGTATTCAATGATAGGTTTATCATTTTTAATAGTTATAGTAATAGTTTCATCATCTTTAGAAACAGAATCATTTTTACTTTCAGTTTCAGTAGTGATGGTATCATCTTGATTATTGTCAGTAGCACTACTTACAACAATAGTGATTTTGCTATTAAAACTAGCATTCATAACTTCATCAATAGCAGGAGTATCTTTATCCATCCATAGTTTTAAAGTATAAGTAACTTCTTCTTCGGCATTAAGTTTTCCAGTAGTTAGTTTACGAGCTGATAAGGCATTTTCAAGAGTATTTTCAGCAGAAGTATAGTTATATAGATTTTTACCTTTGCTATCATTTAAAGACACTTTGATGTATTTTCCAGATAATTGTTTTAACTCAGTAGTTAACTCTTCTAAGTTTACTTGATAATATGCTTCTGATGAACAGACATTTTTGATAGAGAAAGTATAACCATCATTTTTCATACCATCTTCATCAGTAACAGGATAAGCATTATCTAAAGTAATAGAGTCACTTTCATTCATCATTTTTACGTTGAAACAAGCAGTTGTTATTACGTTTTTATCTGTTTGCTTTAATGTTAATTGCCATAGAGCGAAACTAGTTGTTATAGCTGCACATATTACAACTGTTAAAATGACGAAGAGTAACATTTTCTTTTTCTCTCGTTGTTTCTTGGTTGTTTTATTTAAAGTATTTTCTGTCATTTATATTTCTCCTTTTTACATAAGTTCTACTTTTGTTAGTTTATAGTTATCATTATTCTTCTGATAAGTATATTTATAGGTTGTCCCTAAATCTAATAAGTCACTTAGATTTTCTTCTTTAAACTCACCGACAAATGTACTATCTAATTTGTATAGTTTGTTTTCTTGTTTTTTTAAGACATTGACATGAATGATAACATTTTTATCTTTATCGTATGTATAACCAATCATTTTAGAGTAATGATCGTCTTTTTTACAGGCATTAGTATTATCAAGTTTGTCAATGGTAACTTCATTACCAGGTTTTAAATCCCATATTAGAACACCAGTACATTTTTCGGTTAGTTCATCGTACATTTCCTCAGCTTTATTAGGGGAAACATCTTGAATTATTTTATTATCTGAAATAAGAGAGTCAGGTTTATCATTGTTTGAAGCTTTGTGTTTAGAGTTAAGAAGAAGAGTAGTAGCAAAAAGCGAAGCAATGATAATAATTGCAAGAGAAGAAAATAAAACAATTCGTTTTTTAAAAACATTCAATTCAAATCACCTCTATTCTGTGGATATTATACCAAATTGTGGGGGGAGATTAAAGCATATACCCAAAATGTTGGTAAATGCTAAAAATGCCTTATAATACAAGGCTTTGTGGATAGTTTAATAAAATTTGTTTTATAGATGAAAAATGATTATTTGATAAAAAGTATTAAAATTGTATGTTTATTAAAGTTCTCAAACAATGAGAGCTTTTTATTTGTTGTAAAAAAGAAAAAGGGGGATTGATAAAATGACAAATAAAAATATAATTAAAGTAGGAACTTTCTTTAGTGGAATAGGAAGTCCAGAAAAGGCACTAGAAAGATTAAAAAATGAAGGAGTTATAAAAGATTATGAAGTTGAATTCTTTTCAGAAATTGATAAAAATGCGATTAAAAGTTATTGTGCAATTCATAATGTTGATGAAAACATCTATACGATGACGAAGGCCGAACGGGCTG
>CANORX010000164.1 GCA_947569225.1 uncultured Clostridia bacterium | reverse complement strand
ACTTAAAAATAAGATTTAGAATAGATGGAATACTATACGATTACAGTGTAGTTCCAAGTAAATATAAAAGAAATATGATAAGCCGTATAAAAATGATCGCAGGAATGAACATAATGGAAACTAGACTTCCTCAAGACGGCGCTATAAAAAGCAAAATAGAAGATAGACTATTAGACCTTCGTGTATCTAGTCTGCCAACAAACAATGCAGAAAAAATAGTTATACGTATATTAGATTACTCAATGAGTCTAGCAGGTTTAGACAATTTAGGCTTTAGTAAAGAAAGCATGGAAAAAATAAATAAACTAATAAAAATACCAAATGGTATAATATTAGTAACAGGTGCTACAGGAACAGGAAAATCTACTACACTATACTCTATACTACAAAAACTTAACACAGAAAGTGTAAACATAATTACAGTAGAAGATCCAGTAGAAATGGACATCGCGGGAATCAACCAAGTACAAACACAAACTGAAATAGGTCTAACATTTGCCACAATACTAAGAAGCATACTAAGACAAGATCCAAACATTATAATGATTGGAGAAATACGTGATGATGAAACCGCAAGAATTGCCGTACGTGCCTCTATAACAGGACACTTAGTATTGAGTACTTTACACACTAATAATAGTTTAAACACTATTGAAAGACTAACAGACATGGACGTAGAAAGATACCTATTAGGTTCCTCTCTAGAAGGAATTATCTCTCAAAGACTAGCAAGACAAGTATGTCATGAATGCAGAATAAAAAAAGCTACTAATGACTATGAAAAAGAAGTATTTAAAACTGTATTAGGAAAAGAAGTTAACGAAATGTATATAGCTAACAAAGAAGGATGTCCACAATGTAATCATGGATATAAAGGAAGATTAGCCATACTAGAAGTACTAATAATGAATGACAAAATAAAAGATGCCATCACTAACAATGCACCAAAACACATACTAAAAGAACTTGTATACACAGGAGAAGTTGTTACATTATTACAAGATGGATTAAACAAAGTTTTAACAGGAGAAACAACATTTGAAGAAATACTAAAAATAATAGACTTAGAAAATGATATGACTAGTTATGGAGAAGATAACTTAAGAACTAACTTAAAATTAGCATCTAATATTAATAAAAAAGAAGAAACTATAAAAGAAAACACTCCAATCTTTAATACTAACCCTATGACTACTAACAATGAAACAACTAAAACAGAACCTAAATCAATGTTTGAACCAGTAGACATATTAAATCCAGGAGGCGCACCATTAAGTAGTAACTCAAGCTTTACCTTTGAAGAAGCTAAAATTATACCAGATAAAAGCAATGACTTTGTTGTAGAAACCATAGAACTTTAAAAGTTCTTTTTTCTTGACATATTATATATTAATTACTATAATATGATAAAAAAAGGAGAGACTATGACTACAGAAGAAGTAAAAAAAATAGATACTGAACTACTTGAATTATATGAAATTTATAAAACAGGAAACGCATTAAATGATGTAAGAAATATATTAATAGATAAATGGTCCAATATTAGAAATAATGAAGAAATATTATCTATCGCATTAAAACAAAAAAATAATACAAGCTTTATTGCACCCAATATAGCTAGCTTAATATTACTAGATCACGAAAATACTGATCCACTTGCATATGATGTAATTGCTCATGCTATATATACTAATAGACACATAGCAAGAAATGAAAATACTTTTTTACCAAAAAATTACGAATATAATTATTTAATATCAACATTATTTAATAAAGAACTAACTTTAACAGCTGATATGAAAAAATTTATTTTACAGACAATCTTTGCTAATGAGCTTTCAAGAAAAAGATGTAATTATAATTTATACTGGATTTACACTCACCCATCTTTTACAGAAGAAGAATTAAAAAGATATACTAGCTATGAATTCAGCTGTCTTTTAGAAAACTATGAAGAGCGTGCAAAATTAAGAGCACTTACAAGACTACCATTCTAACGGTAGTCTTTTTCATACAAAAAAACTAGTAATCACTAGTTCTTATATCTCACATTAATATCCACAGGACCGTTTATTCCATTTACCTTACCATCACTACAAGCTTGCCAATAAGAATACTCTCCCTCATAACTTGATGGCTCTACATCTTTAGTATAATGTGCCATCCACACTGGAAAATCATGCTTTAACCAAATCTCTTCCAAATAAGATTTACTACTATAAAGAAGAGCCTCATATCCCCTATCTCTAAAATAACTCAAATGACTTGTAGCCATATCTGTTAACTCATAAAAACTAAGACCAAAATCATTATAAAAGCTCCAATTTTCCCAGTCAAAAGCGACACCCAAATCCACTTTATAATCCTTAATTTGCTCATAAATCCACTCTGCATCCTCCAAAGCTTGCTTGCGTGTCTTTGCATAACTATAAAAATAAACTCCCACTGGTATTCCTTTCTCATTAGCATTTTCTATATTATATTTAAAACTCTTATCTAAAAAATACTCTCCTGTCTTAAACTTAGTACCACCCACTCTAAGAAAAACAAACTCAACACCTGCCTCCTTTAACTTATTAAAATCAGGATAATCTTGCCATTCAGAAATATCAATACCTATCTCAGTATTTTCATTTTTATACTTTTTAACAACATCACTAAACAAAGTAGTAGTAGTCTTACTATTATTTGACCCACTTGAATTAACTACATTTAAATTAAAATTAATTTCACTTACATTCCCACTATTATCAGTCGCTTTAAAAATAATAGGATACACACCTAAAGTATTCATATCATATTCTCATATAATCTCACAAGTAGGATTACTATCATACTAATCA
>CANORX010000163.1 GCA_947569225.1 uncultured Clostridia bacterium | reverse complement strand
GAAATAAAATGAAATCTCAAAAAGGTATCACATTAACTTCATTAACTGTTTATATAATTGTTATGACAATAGTAATTGGTACAGTATCTTCAATTAGTAGTTATTTTTATACAGACATAAAAAAAAGTACCAACACATTAGAACCATTAGTACAATATACAAAACTAAATAGTTTTTTTACAGAAGAAATAAATAAGTCAAATATAAAAGTACTAGAATGTAAGACGAATTATATAGACAATGATCAAACTAAAGGAATAAAAAACAGTTATATAGTATTTGACAATGGAGTACAGTATACATTTTTAGCTGAAAATAAAGGAATTTATAGAAACCAAGTAAAAATAGCATATCAAATAGAAAGTTGTAGCTTTACACAAAGTATGGAAAATTCTAAAACAAAAATAACAATAAATGTACAAGCCGAAAAAAATAACTTTAATAAAACACAAAGTTATACAATTTAAAATTAGTAAATTTATGTAATTTCAATAAATTCAACAAGAACAATATAAAATATAGTATAATAAAAAGGATGATTTAATTTTTACCTAAAAATTAAAACGACACAAAAGAAAGGAGTATTTTAAATGGAGACAAAAAAAAGACAACCAATTGGAGTTGAACTAGTAAAAAGAGGAATTGTAACACAAAAAGATATTGAAACTGCCTTACAATATCAAAGAGAACATCCAGACAAAAAATTAGGAGATATTTTATATAGATTAAATTTATGTGAGCCCAATAAATTAATAGAACAAATAGGAGATATAATAGGCGAAAAAGGTATTTTATTAACAGGGGAAAGAATTAAAGTAAGACTAACAGATTACTTTTCTTTAGATGTTGCACAAAAAAATAAAGTAGTTCCATTTGAAGTAATTTCAGGTAAAATAAAAGTATGTTTTGCAAATACTGTAAATTCTAAAAATATGAATACAATTAAACTATTATTACTAAACAAAGGTTTAGTTATGGATAGTTACATTACTTTTGAAGATGATATAGATAGAATACTAAAATCTATGGAAGGAGAAGTAACAACAGATTTTAATGTATCCACAGATAGTAATGATACAATAATCCGGATTAGTAGATAGTATTATAAAAACAGGAATTACAAGAAGAGCAAGTGACATACACATTGAGCCAATGGCAGAAGAAATTAGAGTAAGATATAGAATAGATGGAGAATTATTTAATGCAGCAAAAATAAAAAAAGAAAAACAATCACAAATAATAGGAAGACTAAAAGCCATTTCTAATATGCATCAAGAAAAGCAAGAAGCACAAGACCGGAAGAATCTTAACATATGAAGATTATAATATACGTGTATCATCTCAACCAAATGTATATGGAGAAAAATTTGTACTAAGATTACTAAAGAAAAATAGTAATATAAAAGATATTTTTGAACTAGGATTTCCAGGGACAGAAGAAGACTTAAAAAGAAGTATAAACAAAAAGAATAGTATTACTATAATTGCAGCACCAACAGGAGAGGGAAAAACAACAACATTGTATAGTATAATGGATTACTTAAATAGTCCAGAAATAAATATTACAACAATTGAAGACCCAGTAGAAATAAGAATAAAAGGGTTAAATCAAATTGAAATAGATGCAAAATCATCTTTTTCAAGTTCTCTTAGAACTGTTTTAAGACAAGACCCAGACATAATACTAGTAGGAGAAATAAGAGATACAGAAACAGGAGAAATTGCAATCCAAGCAGGTCAAACAGGACATTATGTATTATCTACAATTCATACAATAGACAGTGTAGAAGTTATTACTAGATTAAGAAAAATGGGCCTTTCAGACTATGACATTTCAAGTACTTTAGCAACAGCAATCTCACAAAGGCTGGTAAGAAAACTTTGCCCAAAATGTAAAAAAGAAAGAAAATTCAATACAGAAGAGAAAAATATAATTACTTCAATTGGTGATAAATATAATATTAAATTTGATTTAAGTGGAAAAACCTATGATGCACCAGGATGTAAATATTGTAATCACACAGGATATTATGACAGAATAGGAGTATTTGAAGTTTTAAATATAACAGATGAAGTTAAAGAAGCCATAATGGCAGGGAAATCAAGCCTAGAAATTAGAAAAATAGGATTAGAACAATCTTATAAACCACTAATAGTTGATGGTCTTAACAAAGTAGTAAATGGTTATACAACATTGGAAGAACTAAATAAAAAACTATTAATTTTCTAAGGTAACAAAGGAGGAAATTATGAATCTAGATAAAATATTAGATGAAGCAATAAAGCAAGATGCATCTGACGTACACTTAGTATGTGAAAATAAGCCAATGCTTAGAGTAGCAAGAACATTAATACCAGTACCAAATAGTAAAATATTAACAGCAGATGATATGTCTGAATTTTATGATTATTTAGTAAAAGGAAATGTCGAAAAAGATGAAGTATTTAATACAACAAGAAAGTTAGATATGTCTTATGAATATAAAGACATACGTTTAAGAGTTAATATATCTCTATCAGATGATGTACCTTTATGTACTTTAAGATTGATAAAAAACGAATTACCAGAATATGAATCACTAGGAGTTCCAGACATTGTTAGAAGAATGACATACCAACCACAAGGACTAATATTAGTTACAGGTAAAACAAACTCTGGTAAAAGTACAACATTAAATGCTTTAATTAATCACATTAATGAAAATCAAAATAAGAAAATTCTAACACTAGAAAACCCAGTAGAATATAAACATCATTCAAAAAAATCATTAATAGTACAAAAAGAAATAGGGAAAGGAAGAGACAGTTTAACATTTAGTGATGGTGTTAAAAACTCTTTAAGAGAAGACTGTGATATCCTAGTAATA
>CANORX010000162.1 GCA_947569225.1 uncultured Clostridia bacterium | reverse complement strand
ACTGGCTGGGTTCACCGCTTTTTTAGTTCCCGATTTTACTGGCTGGGTTCACCGCTTTTTTAGTTCCCGATTTTACTGGCTGGGTTCACCGCATTACACATAATTGCTTATGTATCTAAATAATATCACATTAAATAACCAAAAGTCAAGAAAAAAGATAGCATATACGCTATCTTACTAATTCGCATTCATTAACTCTCACAAATCTTTTACTTTTTAATCTATAAATTACATTACAAGCTCCCATATTATCGAAAAAAGCTGTCGTATAAACAAATTCTAATTTATCATCATTAAAAATATCAATAACATTTTAAATATAAGAAAAACCTACTTTAGAAGAATAATCACTTACTTTTTTATCTATCACATAAAACTCATTTTTATCTTTATAAATAAGAACAGAAAACGCCTCTTGACTATTATCATCACTACTTATAACATAAAGACTTTCCAATGAACTATCACCATCAAAATCCATAATAACTTTACTAATATTTTCTCTACTAAAAAACAAATCTTTTAAATCTTTAATATCTCTTAAATCATACATTTCCTCTTCACTAACATCAATTTTTTCAAAACCTATTTGACTTACATTAGCCTTACCCTTATAAGCAAACATTACTTGATCCTTAAAAATATTCTCATTAGCATTATTAAAAACATAAAAGTCATCATCAATATTATTATAATAAACATCAAATACGCCAGCTTTATTACCATCAAAGAAAACATTATACTCTTTATTATTATACTCATTTAGCTTATCAGAAACATTATCACATTCCCATTTTTCACACTCTAATATTGTATAAGGCATCAAAAACAAAGTATATTTTCTCTCTGATTTAAATAAATCTATAATTAAATAAATACCAAATAGTAATAACGAAAAAACCAAAATAACAAACACTAACCCAATCTCAAAAGTAAAATCTTTTCTCTTCATATTTTCTCCTATTCAAACTTAACATAATTGAAATATACAATACCTTCTTCATGATACTTATCTAAAACAACAGTTGAATCACTAGCAGGGTCTGCCATCAAAATATTATTACCATTAATTCCTGTAACAACAACCCAGTGTTCTTTAGAACTCTCATTATACTTCATTGCAGACTCTGGAGACTTAACTCTAAGAACTACATCATATCCTTGATTCAAATAATTACTTATAAGCGCTACTTTATCACTATAAGATTTACCTTGTAAAGAAATACCAGCTCTTATAACTGTAACTCCATCTCCAACAGCTGCTTTAAGAGCACAATTAGCTATAAGTGCATTACCAGATAAACATCCATTCTTCTTAATAAGCTCTAAAAATGTACCAGGATTAAAATTATCTATAGTAAGTTTAGGAGCACTCTTAGCAAGTACCATAGCATAAGACGTTATAAAACATCCAATAGTTTTCATATTACTACTTCCTACAGATAAACTTCCCCATTCTTTAGCATACTGTCTCCAACTAGCCCAATCTCCAGTCGCACCATATGTACACGAACTTGTCTGTAAAGTTGTCTCTCCACCATATTGTAAACGTAAAATCTCTACATAATTTTTACCTTGACGAGCCCAGTCCATCCATTGTCTTTGAATAGTAGCATTATAACCAGTTGGGTATGCATTTCCACTTTTATCTACTAAAACCATACCTGCTGTTGTCTTAGCTGCTTCTCTAATAACTGAATCAGCTGGTAAAGGTCCTAAAAATGTCTCACAAGTAGTTCCAGCAGGAACAGTCCCATCAGCATAAACAGTATTATCACTTCCACACCTCTTATGGCATCCCTTATCAGGATCACAATAAACTTGATCATTAGTACTATTTCTAATAGTAAGAACCCATTGCCCATTTTCCTGAGTAATCTTATTTCTAGAAACACTTCTAGCAATAGCATAAGTTCTAGCCGCTATAGCCTGAGCCTTAGAAGCTTCAATAGTTTCCCTAGTACCTGATATCTCAGCATAAACAACACCAGTAACATACTTTTCAAAATCAATTAACTCTTGACCTTCAATAGCCTCATAACTACTTCCATTAGCAAGTCTAACTTTTAAATTACTAATATCTATACCATTTATATTATATGTACAAACTGCATCACTACTAATAACATTCATAACAATAGAAGAAGGATAACCCAAAATATGATTAGTATAATCTTGTCTTGACTCAGTATTATTAATAATCTCTTCTATATCTTTATCAACTTTATAATTATATGGAACATAATTATCTATTGCATACTTCTTATTATACTTAAGATAAGTATTAAATATAAACCCATCATCATAACCATAAGTCATACCATTAGAAAGCGTAACCTTAGCCCCGTCATCACCAGTAGTAGAAGGGTCTGCAACAGGATCATACTTACTTAAATCTGGTCTTTCATAAACCTGACACTCAAAACTTGTCAAATCATATGCAGTAGCTAAATTCTTTTCATTTACATAAGAATCAACCACATCTTGTCCATACCTTAAATAAAGCTTAAACTTAAACTCATCTACACTATATTTAGAATTCTGATGTTCAACACACTCCCAGTGTCCCTCTTCCTCACCTTCTTCAGGTGGAAAATACGTCCAAATATAATATGGATAACCTTCAAAAACACTTTCCCTTCCATCAACTCTTTTAACTGTTTTAGAATTTCCAGTAAGATTTTGATAGAACAAATAATTATCAAGCAAATCATCAAAATGTCCTTTTTTATAAATATTAGCTGCCATAAGAGTAGTAATAGCATCCAAATCATTAACCAAATTAGTATCTTCAGGACTTCCATCATTAGGAATAAGATCATTATGGGTATGGAACAAATAACCGGTGGGATGGGTGTGGTTTTTGTG
>CANORX010000161.1 GCA_947569225.1 uncultured Clostridia bacterium | reverse complement strand
GATAGCTGATTTTTTAAATAGTTTACTTGCATATCTTGTACTAGTTAAATAACTCATTATTAATAATATTATGTAGATTATTAAGTATTCTTTAATTCCTAAAAAACTACTTAAGTCTTTAATAAATGGAGACTTTATTATGTCGAATCTCACTAGAATACAAAGACTTATAAATATTAAGTATGCTATGTTAGTTATAGTATTTAATTCTATGTCTAATAGGTTTTTAGTCGTTTTTGAACTAGAACCTAGCATTCTTATTGTACTAAAGTATATGTTTCTAGATTTTAAAATTAGTTTTATAACAAAGTATGATATGAAGAATAATACAAATATTAGTATTGATAAGAATATTACTTTCATAATTCTAACTATTTGGACAATTCCATTTTCCGCTACGCCATCTATTATGTAAAACGCATCATATCCTAAGTTTTCTAATTCTTTTAGTGTATTTCTTGCTTCTTTATCATTTTCTACAAATACACTAGTTTGATAATTGTCTGATTTAAATAGTGATTTATAGTCTTCATCATTTATAAAGATTGAACCATTGTATTCTTCATAAGAATGTTCTGTTAGTTTGTTAAAATTTGATTTATTGTATTCTTTTGTTATTTTTAAGTTTAGTTCATTAGTGAAATATCTGTTAGTTGTTTTTATGTTCATTTCTTCATTTATACAATTGTTATTTTTGCAATTATATGTTTTTTCTTCACTAATATATACTTCCCCTTTTGGTACTAAGTTTGTACTTATTAAGTTATTATAGTTATCAAAACTTTCAATAGTGTGTGTGGTTTGTCCATAGGTATATGTTGTTTTGTTTCTTTCTTTATATGTGTTTTCTCTCATGTTTTCAAGTACTTTATCACTTGCATAAAACGTGCTTTCATAACCACTTTCTTTATATTTAATTCCAACAATTTTTAGTTTGTTGTTTGTTTCGTATACTGTGTAGTTGGTATTTAAAATTGAATCTTTATTGAATATGATATTCCAATCATTTTCGTTTACTAATAATATTACTTCATCATCTTCTTCAGGGAGACGACCTTCATTTACTTCTCCTTCAAATAAGTCTAGACTCATTATTTGACCATAGAAATATACTTTGCCATTATCAAGACTTATACTTTTATCAAATACCATGTCATCTTTTATTATATAGCCAATATTCTTTAATTTTTTTATTTTGTCATAGTCTTCATCATTAAAGGCTTCGTTGTTTTCCTTTTTTAAAACTATTCTTTTATCTGCGTTTGTACTGCTAAAATAATAGCTATATGTTTCTTTACTTGATTCGTATTCTCCTTGTTTGAATGATGAGTATGTTCCTGATATTGCAAATACTATGAATAAGTAAACTAGTAGTAATAATAGAAATTTAGGTATTATGTTAAATGTATTTCTTAATCCTAATCTTATTTTACTAGATATTCTTGTTTCTTTATAAGTTGCTTCTACTGCTTCTATTTCTTCTTTTATTTCTTTTAGTTTTATGTCTTCTATTATCCTTCCATCATGCATTGTGATTTTTCTTGTTATATAGTTTTCTACTTGATCAAAGTTATGTGTTACTACTATAACTAATTTGTATTCACTTATTTCATTTAATAGTTTAATGATTCCTTCAGCACTTTTAGAGTCTAAGTTTCCTGTAGGTTCATCTGCAATAATAATAGGTGTGTCTTTTGCTAAGCATCTAGCTATAGCGACTCTTTGTTTTTGTCCTCCTGATAGTTTTGATACTTTTGTGTTTTTATATTTACTTAAGCCTACTTTATTAATTAATTCTATGACTTTATATTTTATGTCTTTCTTTTTGTATCCATTAATTAGTAAGACTAGTTCTATATTTTGGTAGACTGTATAACTTGTAATCAAGTTAAAGCTTTGAAATATATTTCCTACATATTTTTTTCTGTATATTTCATAATCTTTTTCACTATAATGGCTAGTTTCTTCACCATTAATGTACATTTCTCCTTCTTCATATGAATCTAATCCACTTATTACATTTAGTAATGTAGATTTACCACTTCCACTTTCACCTGTTATGGCTACAAATTCGCCAATTTTTAGTTCAGTAGATACTTTTGTAAACCCAGTTGCTACCATTCCTTTTGAATAGTAAAACTTTGATACTTTTTTTAATTTTAGCATATGTTTTTTTCCTTTCTTCGTAGTAAATAATACTATTTTGTCTTTAATTATAACACCAATTTTAAGTTGCTTTTTGTCTATTATTGGTTTACTTCTATTGTAACATATGTAAAAAACTTCAATTGTATTTTAAAGTTTTATTTACATTTTTATTTACTTTATTTTTCTAAAGATAAAATTTTATTATAGTCTAAATCTGTTATTTCTTCTATAATACTTATTTTATAATCTTTTTCTAACTTTTTTATTGCTACTTCTTCTGCTACACCTTCTTTCGCTCCTTTTGTTACCGATTTAGATATTACTTGTTCTGTACCCCTATCATTCCATCTGGAATATCATACCACATATCACAAACTATCTGTTTTCCTACTTCTTTACCTATTTCCTTCGCTAGTCGTCTTCCTAATTTTATTCCTAACTTTGCTCCTTCTAATTTTACGTTACTATTAAATAATTTTTCTCTTATTTTTACATAATCTGGTATTTCTTTCTTTCCTATAAATACTTTCATTCTTTCTATAACTTTTTTGACACCTAAATATTTGTTAAAGGTTTTGTTCACATTCATTCACATCATTATATGTACCTCTAGTTTCCCTTAGCTCTGATTTTTTACTTTTCGTTAATGATAAAATCTTGGTATATTCTATACCTGTTATTTCTTCTATTTCTTCTAGAGAATAATCCTTATCTAATAGCTTGTGAAGCGTTCTTT
>CANORX010000160.1 GCA_947569225.1 uncultured Clostridia bacterium | reverse complement strand
GAACAGGAAACAAAAAAGAATCAGTCGAGGAATTATCAACTAGAATCCTAAAAGAAATAGGCGGAATTCACAAAATAAACAGCCTTAGCTTAAACATGTTAACAAAAATCAATGGAATAGGCATATCAAAAGCATCAACCATCTTAGTCGCCGTTGAACTTGGAAAAAGAATTCTAACAAACAGTAGCAAAAAAATAAAACTAAATAACACCATTAACATATTTAACTACTACAAAAATGACTTCATAAATGAAAAACAAGAAAAATTCTTTGTACTATTATACGACTCTAAATATAATCTAATTGAAAAAAAAGAAATATACAAAGGTAACATAGATAGTATAGGAGAAGTACATCCAAGAGAAATATTTAAAGAAGCAATCAAAGAAAGCGCCACCTCCATAATAATAATGCACAACCATCCAAGCGGAGACGTAACACCTAGCAAAGAAGACATAGAAACCACTGACAGAATAATAGAAGCAGGTATCCTTCTAGGAATTGAAATACTAGACCACATAATAATAAGTTCAAAAACTTACTACAGTTTCTATGAGAATAGAATAAAAGAAAAAAGTATTCATAGACTATAATAGGTGACTAAAATGAGTAAAAAAGAAGAATTCAAAAAATTTGTCAGTAACCATCCATCTCTTGCCACACTAGTTCATAGTGGAAAAACTACCTGGCAAGAACTATTTGAAACTTATGACATATATGGAGAAGATAATGAAGTTTGGAACAATTATAAACAAACAGAAAAAACTGACTCAAAAACAGACAGCATCAAATCTGTATTAGGAAACTTAAAAAACATTGACGTAGACAAACTAGAAGACAACATAAGCTCACTACAAAAAGCCTTAGGATTCTTAGAAGAAATAGTAATATCTAGAAATGAAAAAAAAGAAGAAAAAATAACCAAAAAGAAAAAAAATGTAGAAATAGAAAGGTTCTTTGATGACTAATGAAATATATTGACAGAGAAAAACTATATAGTGATCCTAATAACATAAAATATCTAAGAGAAAATTCTTTTTGGTATAAAAAACTAAATAGAAGAGAGCCTATAGAAGAAATGATAGAAGAAATGAAAGCAAGATATGGTCTTAGATTCAAAGATAAAATAGACAAAATAGGAACAGGAATGGACTTAATAAATGCTTTTATGAATGTAACAAAAGAATAAATTTACAGTATTTTTAATTTTTTTTAATTTTGTTACTCTTAATAATTGACTAACAGTCTAGAATTTTGGTATAATCAATATAAGGTAAAAGAAGGTATACTAAAGTTTCAAGTGTATCAATAAAAAGGAGAGAGGATGATTATAATGTCTAAATTAAATAAGAAAGGTTTTACTCTAATTGAATTATTAGCTGTTATAGCTATCTTAGCTATATTAATGTTACTTGTTACACCACAAATTTTGAATCTATTTACTCAAGGAAAGAAAAACACATTTGCAATACAAGTACAAAGTATCTATAAAGCTGCGGAAGAAAAATTTGTATCTGAATCATTTAAACCAGGTGGAGGTGCTACAACATTTTGCCACGAAATGAAAAAAACAAACGGAAACTCATTAAACCTTAACTTTGATGACATCATGTCTTATAAAGTTGAAATAAATGCAGCAAGTGGTAACGTTTCAAGTATAGTAGCATACGATAGCACATACTATTATGCAAGTACTGGAGATGTTGTAAAAATTACAGATATAAATGACGATACAATTAAAGATATTAAAGAAAAACCTACAGATATATCATGTGGTCAATAGAAGAGAAATCTTCTTTTTTCTTTTGTTCGCTTGGAAACATATCACACTTATTGTATAATAGAAACATAAAGGAGAACATATGAACTACATTCCATTAAATATCAAAACCCACTTTGAACTATTGAGTAGTCTTATCAAAATAGACGATTTAATAGACTTTGCTACTAAAAACAACATAAATAGACTGGGAATAACAGACACTAATATGTTTGGAAGCATAGAATTTTTTAACGCTTGTAAAAAAAATAACATAAAACCGATAATTGGAGTTTATTTTGAAATAGACAATCTTAAAATGATACTATATGCAAAAAACTATGATGGATATGTAAATCTATTAAACCTTGTAAGCATAAGAAACACGAATATACTTACAAAAGAAATAATAATAAAACATAGTAGCAACTTAATATGTGTCACTAAAGACTATGAAAACTATATCAATTACATAGAAATATTTAATGACGTATACCTATCATATGAAAATAAAGAAGAAAAAAAACATGCACTAATAGTTTGTAGTAATATTGTATATCTAAAAGAATCTCTTTACTTTGAACCTAATGAAAAAGAATACTTAATATATCTTAAAATGATTAAAGATGGAAAAACTATTGAAAGCTATAATGAATATAACTTTGATAACTACATAAACAAAGACATAGAAGAAATAGATGCACTAACTACTATAGAATTCTCTAAACTTATAGACATTAACTTACCTAAATTTCACTTTAAACTGCCAGAATATTGCGAAAACAAATGTGAACACTTGAAATATTTATGTGAAAAAGGACTAAATAAAAGACTAAATAATAATGTACCAAATAACTATAAAGAAAGACTTAAAATGGAACTAGACGTCATAATAAGTATGGATTACACAGATTACTTTTTAATAGTATACGACTTTATACTTTATGCTAAAAAAAATCACATAGTAGTAGGACCAGGACGTGGAAGTGCAGCTGGTAGTCTAGTAAGTTACACCCTAGGAATAACAGAAATAGACCCAATAAAATACAATCTAATATTTGAAAGATTTTTAAATCCAGAAAGAATAACACTTCCTGATATAGATATAGACATAGAATACCTAAGACGTGACGAACTAATCAAATATTGTAAAGAAAAATATGGCTATGACAAAGTTGCAAACA
>CANORX010000159.1 GCA_947569225.1 uncultured Clostridia bacterium | reverse complement strand
ACAAATCACCACAATTTATAAGAGTGGGATTACAAACTGGCAGATTGCCATTTGGCACTGCAGTAAAGGTAAAAGAAAGATGGAATTACATTATTTATCCTGATATGTTTTATCAATATTTAGGAATTAAGGAGGTTCAACATGATTAAGAAGATTAAAAAGTACATTAGTGAACATCCATTAGCAATTATTGTTTGCCTAGCAATTATTATACTTATTATTTTATCAAATATTCTTTCAAATGATATGGAAGAACATATTGAAAAAGTATCAAAAGAATGTGCCTCTCAAGGTTATGGAATTAAAGCAACATATACCAAAGAAGAAGATAAATTTTATGTTTGTGATAAGGATGGTGATAAATAATGACTAAAAATAAAAGTCAAATATCGGAAATTATTCACCATTTAAGAAAATATAAATCAATTACTTCAATGGAAGCAATTAAAAAATATGGTGCAACTAGATTATCAGGTATTATTTATGTTTTAAAAGATAGAGGATTTGAAATAGAAACTGAATTAGTAGAGGTTAAAAATAGGTATGGTCATATAACTAGAATTGCAGTTTACCATCTTATTAAAGATATAAAAGAACAGGAGGGAGAAAAATGTTAGGTGCTATAAATTTAATGGAAATTGAACTACCAGTTATTGTGTGGTTGATGTTATTTATATTTTTAATGATTTTAGTAATTTTAGGGGGATTTATATTAATTACTTTAATTGTGGCTTGTATTAAATCACTAATTAAACAAATAAAGCAGATTAGGAAGTGACAGTTATGGCAGAAAGAAGAATGTTTGCGAAAACAATAATAGATAGTGATGCCTTTTTAGAAATGCCGATGAGTGCAAGATTGCTATATTACGATTTGGGCATGAGAGCAGATGATGATGGTTTTGTTAATAGTCCTAAAAAAATAATGAAAATATCAGGTGCATCAAATGATGATATGAACATATTAATTTTGAGAAAATTTATCATACCTTTTGAAAAAGGAATAGTAGTTATTAAGCATTGGAAAATACACAATTATATACGAAGTGATAGATATAAACCGACTGTTTATGTTGAAGAAAAAGCAATGTTAGAAATGAATTTAAATGATGGTTATACATTGAAAAATAAGGATGGTATACCAAATGGATACCAAATGGATACACAGGATAGGATAGGAGAGTCTAGTATAGACAAGGATAGTATAGGCCAGGATAGTATAAATCCACCAATTTTGCCACCTATTGAACTACCAAAGAAAGAGTTACAACTTCAATTTGAAAAAGAATTTGAGAAACTTTGGGAACATTATCCAAATAAAAAAGGCAAAGAACAAGCAAAAAATAAGTATTTACTTGCTAGAAAACAAGGCATTACTTATGAAGAAGTTGCTCAAGGGTTAAAAAATTATCTAAATTATATTAAATCTGAAAATATAGAAACTAAATTTATTAAACATGGTTCTACATGGTTTAATCAAAAATGTTGGAATGATGACTATAAAATAACAAATTCTTCTAATAAAAAAGTAGATGAACAGATGGAATTTTTGAAAGGGGTACATAATGGAACAATCAAAATTAATTAGTGTTGTGATAGCAAGATTAAAAATTGCTTATCCATATTATTTTAAAGAATTAACAATGGAAGAACTTGCAGGATTAGTAAGTATGTATCAAGAAGAATTAAGTATTTATAATGAACCAACACTGATGAATGCTATTAAATCCATTATAAGAAAAAATAAATTCATGCCGACACTTAAAGAAATATTAGATGAATGTGAATTATGTAAGACAAGTCAAAAAAATATAGTTATCGAAAAAATGATAAAAGCAGGGTATTTTAAAGACTCAAAAGAAATTGATAAAACTTATAAATTTATGGAGGAGGGCATTATTCCTAATTGGCTATTAGAAGATATGAAGAAATATGGATATGAAGATAGTCATGATTTTATTAGTACCAACTCTACTAAAATGCTAAATGCTGGAGGTGGCAATAATGACAATTAAAGAATTATCTAAATATCACAATATCAAGATTGAGATAAAACAATTGGAAGATACTGTGGAAGAATTAGAAACAACTGTAATTGGTTCTTCAAAAATAACAGGTATGCCTACCACGATAAATGGCAATAGTAGTCCAACTGAAAGAATTGGTATTAAGTTGGCACAATTAAAATCAAAGATTGAAACAAAAAAAGAAACATTAATTGATGAAGCACATAAAATAGAAGATTTTCTTGCAACTGTTGATGAAGAAGAAATAAGAATTATCATTCGTGAAAGATTTTTAAATGGTAAGACTTGGGAAGAAGTTGCAAAAAAAATAATAACTGATAGGTCAACACCTTACTACAAATTAAAAAATTATTTAAAAGGGAGGTTAAAGAGTGAAAAAGAAGAATCAAAGTAGCAGTATATTTAAACTTCCAAAGATAATTGCTATGCAACAAAGAATTAATTCTCTTGAATGTGAAGTTGAAGTATTACAAGATACAATCAAAGATGAACTTTATAAAACATTTATGGAAAAATTAAAAGAACCTACTGAACTTGCTAGATATAAAAGAGAAAATCAAAATTTGAGAGCCAAAGTGAAAACACTAAAATCTTTACTAAAAGGTGATAAATCATGAATGGTGAAGTATTAAGTATTGAAACTGCTCAAAAGATAGCAAGACTCGAAAAAGAAAATCAAGAACTAGCTGATATTGTTATTAAGTTTGATAAAGAAGTAAATAGACAATTTAAAATTATCAAAGATGCTTATGAATATGTAGATAAAAGGTTATTATGTGCAGAAGTAGGGCAAGAAGAATATCTAAAAAATATCCTATCAAAAGGACTTAATATTGGTGGTGATAAAGATGCCTAAACCTTACACCAATAATTTTAATCAATCTTTTAATGATATTAATTCAACTAACCAATTTAATAAAAAAT
>CANORX010000158.1 GCA_947569225.1 uncultured Clostridia bacterium | reverse complement strand
AAAAAAAAACACACCCAACAATCACAAAAATAACATGTTCAATACTCAAACTTTTATTTTGTTTAGTCCTTTTCTAATCCTTATTAGTCCATCTATGTCTTTGTTTTCACTTTTGTCTTCTATTTGGTCCATTAGATATATTGTGTCGCCTCCATCATTGTATATTGGGTCAAATAGACTCATTGGTTCTTTTAAACTCATTAGTGCTTGGCTTACGTCATATTCTGTTACTCCAAGTGTTATTGCTAGTTCATGTGTTGATGGTTCTTTTCCATTTTCTATTAGATATTCTTCTTTGTATTTCATTATTTTGTATGCTAGGTCTTTTATGCTTCTACTTATTCTTATTGAGTTGTTGTCTCTTATGTATCTTTTTATTTCTCCTTCTATCATTAGTACTGCGTATGTGCTAAACATTACTTCATGAGATAAGTCAAAGTTATCTATGGCTTTTATTAGTCCTACGCAGCCTATTTGAAATAAGTCATCCATGTTGTCTGTTTTGTTTTGATATTTTCTTAGTATTGATAAGACTAGTTTTAGGTTTCCGTTTACTAGTTCTTCTTTGGCTAATAAGTCTCCACTTTGGTATTTTTTAAATAGTTCTATCATTTCAACATGTTTTAGTACTTTTATTTTACTAGTGTTTATTCCTGTTATTTCTACTTTGTTTTTTGCCATTTTAAAACATCCTTTCTAACTTATATTGTTAGGTTGGATGTTATTTTATACATTTTATTAGTTGGGGGATGTGCTACAGGTGTTGTTTACTTATATTAATAGAATTTTTAATCTTCAAATATAGACTCATTTATAATTATTTTTTTGTTATCATAGTCCACTATTGTTTCTGCATTATATGGTAAAATACATTTAGGAACTGAATGTCCAAAATTAACATTATATAATACTGGTGTATCAATATCTTTAAATAATTTTTTATAGATTTCTTTGTATTCATCATAAAACATTTCATCAATAGGTTTCCCAACAATAACACCTTTTACTAGATTAAATATATTTCTCTTTTTAAATTCTAATAGCATTTTTTCTAAAATCTCTGGTTTGGCGCGTTCTTCTGATGTTTCCAAGAATAATATTTTTTCTTTCCATTCTTCGTTAGTTGGAAATATTTTATATTTCTCATATACAATAGGTTCATCAGAAAAAAGAGCACCAGTAAAAGCATCATATATACTTTCTATGCAACCACCATATAGTTTTCCTGTAACTATTCCATTTCCATTTAATGTTTCAAAGCCATGAATTTCTTTATGAGATACCCTAGATTTCCCTATTTCACTTTCACCATAACTTTCTCGGTCGCCATACCATATAGGACTAGAAGGTATTTCAAAACTTTTTTCTTCTAAAAAATACTTTTCAAAATATTCTTTTGTATATGGTAGCATCTCATTATCTAATTCTGCTATGTCTACTAAAAAACATGGACCATAGAAGGTAGATAATCCAATTTTATTTAACATTAGATGATTATTAGTAGTATCTGAAAAGCCTGTAAATATTTTAGGATTGTTTATTACTGCATTTTTAAATTCTTCATCTTCCATTAAAAATGGTATTAATTTATAAGTATCAACTCCACCAATTGCCGTTATAATGGCTTTTATACTATCATCCATAAAGGCTTGTTTTAAATCAGCTGCTCTGGCTTCTGGATGGTTTTCTAAATATTCTAAATCTTTTAAAGCGTTAGGCATCAATACAGGTTCTAATCCCATTTCTTTTAGCCTTTTTATTCCTATTTCTAATTCATGCTTACAATAGGCATGCCTAGTAATCCTCTTGATAAACTTACAATTGCAATTTTATCTCCCTTTTTTAAAGCTTTTGGTTTTTTCATTTTGTTTCTCTCCTAATCTATAATGTTAATTATAACGTAGAATTAGTGATAAAACAATAAATAATAAATTTGTACAGTTATGTAAAAATGAATGAATCAAGTGTTTTTCTACTTTGTTTTTTTGTCATTTTAAAACATCCTTTCTACTTATATTGGTAGATTAGATGTTATTTATATTAATTAACGGATGCACTACAAGTGTTGTTTATTGATACTGTGTAAGGATTCTCTGGGGTTCCATCTCCGCTTTCCCAAGATACACATGATTTTAGGGATAGGACTGGGCGGATGGCATCCCAACCATTGTTAACATTGTGCATATCTAAGTGGCCAGGAAAATCAGAACCAATCACACGAAACGCGTATGCATGAGTACCATCAAAGTTATACGGACTCATTGTCCACCACCAGTTATTTCTGACACTGCTTACTCCTGAGCTGTTTAGGTAGTAATAAGTATTGGGTGCGTTTGTACCTTTCAAACCACCTGCAAAACTTATTTCATCTGCTGTCATCATGGCTACTCCATACTGTAGTTGTCCATTTCCTCCAGAACCATTACTCACACTTAATTTATCTGCAACACTAGCTGGACTACTTGTATATGCTTCACTCAATGTAACCCATGAATCTCTTGTATTATAGTATCCTCCTCTTGAATTTTGTCCACATTGATATGTTGGTTGTCTCTTTTGTGTTTGATCACCATATAATCTATCTCTCGCTGCATAATACATTGATCCACTATTTGCATATTGTCCACTTGCTCTATCATTACAATAGATTGCAGTCTTGCTTACATATCCGTTATAATTTTTATCATATATATTTGTTTTATACCAGTCATCTATTGTTGTTTTAATTGTCGAACTTGTTGTATTTGTTCTATTATTTACTATACTACCAGAATCACCATACATATATCCTACATACATCGTATTATTATACGTTCTATTATATACAGTATTTGTTGCTATATATGAATCTGTTGCTGTTGTACTTGTTCCATGATATAAAAGTCTTATACTTCCATCTTCATTTGTTCTTATGATTCTCCACAAATACCCACCAAACTCTACCCAGTTGTCAGCTACATTTCCTG
>CANORX010000157.1 GCA_947569225.1 uncultured Clostridia bacterium | reverse complement strand
AGTTGGTCTTTCTCCTGTGAGTACTATTTCTTTCATGTTATCACTTCCTAATAGTTATTATACATTAATTTTTTATCAATTTACAAGCAAAAAATCACTTTGTTTTATAGTGATTTATTTAAACGCATTATAGCTATGTCAGGTTTGCTAATTATTGTTTTTATTACTTCTAATGTTTCTTTTGTTTCGTCTTTTAAGAAATTGTATAAATCATTCCATGAGTTAAAAACTGGTACTTGATAATTGTTGTCTTTCCAATATTTTTAATTTTGTTTGTTATTATTTGTTAAGATTTTCTATTTGATTTTTTTCTAAATTATAGTAAATACTACTTAGTTCATTGTTGTTGTTTTTTAAGTCTATGTAGACACCAGGTTTATTCGTGTTTTTATAATTTATATTTATTATTTCTTTTTCTAACATATTTGTTATGATAGATGCTTTGTTATCTGTGATGTTATATGATATTAGATTATCATTATTTATAGCTATTAGATAATTTTTATATACAAATTTTATATTGTAGTCTTTTATGTCTAGTGTTTTTTTGATTGTTCCTTCTATGTTATATATTAGTAATTTTGTTGTTTCATATATGTAAAATTCTTTTTCTCCTAATTCTACATTAGTGTATTCACCAGCTTTTTTTATTATTTCTTTACCTGTTAAGTTGTATATAATAAAGGCAGTTTGGTTTTTATCATTTTTGTAAGTTATGCTTATGTAATTGTTGTTTTTATTTATTTTTGCTATGTTTGTGTTATTTATTTCTTTATTTAGTATAAATAGTTCAATACCTTTATTATCAAGTAAATAATAATTTTGGTCAATATTGGCTATGTAAAGGTTGTCTATTTTGGTTATGTTATTATAAGACTTACTTTCAATTAATTCTTTTTTTGTGTAGTCATAATATTTTATTTCTTTTGTGTTACTACTTATAATGTTTTTTATTTTTTTGTTTTTGTTTTCTTTTTCTATTTCACTTTCATTTTCTAAGTTAATTTCATAGTTATTATTTCTTGTGTATGGAATTTTTAGTTCTTCTTGTTCTTTTTTGTTTATGTCTATTAGTTTAATAACTCCATCATATATTAGTATATAATTTGCAAATTGTTTTACATTTAATTCTTTTGCATATGGTGTTTCTGTTTTTATTTTAATTAATTTTTGACAATCTATTTTTTCACAATTTTTATCGTTATTAAGATATACTAGTAATTCATATTTTGAATTTTCAGTTTTTTTGTTATATATTAATATTTCGTTTTTGTTTTCTTCTACTTCTTTAGTATGTTCTTTGTGTACTATGTTTTTTGCTAGTCCTAGCGTTCCTAGTGTAGATAATATTAATATTGTGTATGTTATTGTTCTTGTATTTTTCATTTAATTCACCTCAATACCAAAGTTCATTTATATTTATACTTGTGCTTACTGGTGTTGGTGTTGGAAGTTCAAGACTCACTAGTAATGGGATTTTGAATCCTGTTCCAAATACCATACATGTGCCAGGGTTTAATGTTTTTAGTTTTTCTAGAGATTCTTCAGTTACGTTTGTGCTTATACTTTTAACAATTTCAAAGTCTTTTGGATGAAATATTCTAAATACTATAAAGTTAGAGCATTGACTAAGCGCAGTTGGGGATAATTCACTAGGTCTTTGTGTTATAAATGTTAAGAGTGTTCCATATTTTCTTCCTTCTTTAGTTATTCTGTCAAATATGTTGTACCCTATTACGTTGATGTCATTGTCATTTTGAACGTATCTATGAGCTTCTTCTAGTATTAGATTTATGCTAAATGAACCTCTGTTTTTTAATTTTGTAGAGTGTGTAAAGAATAGTTTGGAAAATAATTTTGTTATTATTTTTGCAAATCTGTCATCAATGTGACTTAAATTTATGTTTATTAGTTGAGATTTTATGTTGTTTTTGTTGAACATGTTATTTATGAATTCTTCTTTTGTTATGTATTCTTTTACTTCGAATATGTTTGCATCTATACTATTTATTATTGTTTGTAAACGAGATTTTAATATGTTGTTTTGTTTGTAGGCATAGTCGTTATTTATGTTTCCTTCACTTATAAGCGCGAATTCAAGAGCATAGTATAAATCATTAAGAGTATATGCAATTTTATTATTTATTATTATGCTTTCTAAGGATATTTTTTCAAATTTTTGTAAGAACTCTGTTACTAATAGTATTGCATTCATTTTACCTTGTTCGTCAATCATTAGACATTGTTTTAATGTTCTGTTGTAACCTGGTTGACTTATTATAGAATTTAGGTTTAAAGAGTCTGTGTTGTAATGGGATAGTACGGCTATTATTTGGTCTCTCATTATGCTTCCACTTTTTCCACTTGTTAGGATATCTAATAAGCATTTTGCTATGATGTCATTTTTATATTCTTTTATTTTTGGATCTAAGCTAGTGAATATGTATACTAATTTTAAAGTTTTTTCAAGTACTGGTATTTGATCTCTATCGTTTACTGATAGTAGTATTGCTAAGTCATCTACGTCTAAAAAGTAGGGAGGAATTTTTAAAAGTTCTTCGTCATCATTTTCTTTTTTTGTAGTGTATTTTTTAAACCCTAAGCCTATTTTGTTCATGTCATTGAATGTTGATACATATTCTCCATATGCATCAAATAAAACTATTTTAGAGTTTATCGGTTTTATAGGATTTTTTATAAATAGATTTTGTAGTATTCTTGATACTCCACATGATTTTCCACTTCCTGTGTTTCCTATTATTGCACTGTGATTAGCAAAGAATGAGTTTAGTGGGATAGTTATGTTAAAGTTTTTGTAAATTGCTGAGGATCCAATTATTAGATTTTCTTTTGAAAATGAACTTTTTCCTATTATTAATTCTAATTCATTGCCATTTATTAGTCTTATTATTGAAGTGCCTCCTGGTTTTTTTACGACTCCAGCAGAAAAGATTCCATATTCTATTTCTACAATTATTTGAATTTTTATTTATTAGTTTTT
>CANORX010000156.1 GCA_947569225.1 uncultured Clostridia bacterium | reverse complement strand
AATCTTTTATTCTATATTTTGTGTATGTTCTGTTATGCATTATATCACCTCTTTTGTTTTGCAACTAGTTCATTTTATCATAAATGGCTTAAAAAAAGAAGATTTATTTAGCTTATTTTTATTAATGATTTAACTAGTTTTTGCATAAAGATGATAAGTTCTTTTTTATTTTTATCATCTATATATTGTATGTATTTTATTTTCTTTGTCAACTTTTCAAATTAAAAATACAGTTTTTTCTCTGTATTTTTAGTTATTCTCTTTTGATTCTTCTTTTTTTGTTAATAATTCTTTTCTTGAAAGATTTAATTTTCCACGTTTGTCATAACCAGTGGCTTTTACTATTATTTCGTCTCCTACTTTTACTATGTCTGATGGTTTGTCTACTCTTTTTACGTCTAGTTGACTTACATGTACTAATCCTTCACATCCTGGCCATAGTTCTACAAAGCATCCAAATTCTTCTATTTTTACTACTTTACCTGTATAAGTCTTTCCTATTTCTACTTCACGTATTACTTCTTCTATCATGCTTAGTGCTTTGTCAATGATTGTATAGTCTGTATGATATGCTATTATTCTTCCGTCGTCTTCTATGTCAATTTTGACCGCATCTTTATGGTTGACAGTTGGTACGTTTGAGCTATCTAGTATGATTTTTGTTATCATTTCTCCGCCACGACCGATTACGTCTTTTATTTTATCTGGATCTATTTGCATTGTTTTTATTTTTGGTGCATATGGACTTAGTTCTGGTCTTACTTCACTTATAGTTTTTTCCATAACATCTAGTATTTCAAGTCTGGCAGTTCCTGCTTGCGCTAGGCTTTCTTTTAGTATGTTTTCTGTTATTCCTTTTATTTTAATATCCATTTGTAAGGCTGTTATTCCTTTACGAGTTCCCGCTACTTTGAAGTCCATATCTCCCATGTGATCTTCAAGGCCTTGTATGTCTGTTAGTATTGTGTAGTTATCGTCTTTTGTTATTAATCCCATAGCTATTCCCGCTACTGGAGCTTTTATTGGTACACCCGCTGCCATTAAAGACATACAACCTGCACATATACTTGCTTGGCTACTTGAACCATTACTTTCTAATACTTCACTTACTACTCTTACAGTGTATGGAAATTCTTCTTCATTAGGCATAACTTGTAGGAGCGCTCTTTCTGCTAAAGCTCCATGGCCTATTTCACGTCTTCCAGGTGCTCCATATCTTCCTGTTTCACCTACACTAAATGCAGGGAAGTTATAGTGAAACATAAATCTTTTTGCATCTTCTATTCCTAATCCATCTAATATTTGATGTTCTCCTATTGCGCCCAAAGTGGTTACAGCAAGTGCTTGTGTTTGTCCTCTAGTAAATAAAGCACTTCCATGAGTTCTTGGTAGTAAGTCAACACTAGCACTTAGTTCTCTTATTTCTGTCATGTTTCTTCCATCAGGTCTTATTTTTTCTTCAGTTATTAATCTTCTAACTTCAGCCGCTTCTATGTTGTTTGCTATTTTTTTAACTTGTTTTATTTCCTCAGCAAGTGTTTCACTATCAGCATGTTTTTCTTCATAATTCTTTACTGCTTCTTCTTTTACTTCTTCGATTTTTGCGTATTTTTCTATTTTATCTTTTATTTGTATTGCTTCTAACATTTTATTTTTTATATCATTTTCTACTTCTGTTATAATGTTTTCATCTAATGATGCAAGTTCAACTTCTATTTTTTCTTGTCCAACTTCACTAATAATATCTTCTTGTATTACACATAATTCTTTTATATAAGTGTGTCCGAACATTAACGCTTCTAGCATCTCTTCTTCACTTACTTCTTTAGACCCTGCTTCAACCATATTTATCGCATCTTTGGTTCCCGCTACAGTTAGGTTAATTGTACTTCTTTCCATTTCTTCTACTGTTGGATTTATTTTTAATTTTCCATCAATTTTCCCAACTATTACTCCACTTACTGGACCGTCAAATGGTATGTTTGATATTCCAAGTGCTAAGGATGAACCAAATAGTGCAGTCATTTCTGGTGTGTAATCGTTGTCTACACTTAGTACCGTATTTACTACTTGAACTTCGTTTCTAAAGTTTTCATCAAACATAGGTCTTATCGGCCTATCTATAACTCTTGCAGTTAGAGTTGCTGCGTCTGTTGGTCTTCCTTCTCTTTTTATAAATCCTCCAGGAATTTTTCCTACTGAGTATAATTTTTCTTGATATAAAATTGTTAGAGGAAAGAAATCTGCAGTGCTTACATTGTCACTCATACAAGAGGTAGATAGTATTACTGTGTCTTCATATCTTATTAAGACTGCCCCACTTGCTTGTTTTGCTAATTCTCCTGTTTCTATTATTAATTTTTTTCCTAAAAATTCATATTCAAATACTTTTTTCATTTGATAACCTCACTTTCATTCTATGAATAAAAATAGACACTTAAAATAAGCGCCTACTTTCTTAAACCTAATTTATTAATTAGTTCACGATATCTAACAACGTCAGTACGTTTTAAATAGTCTAGTAAACTTCTTCTTTTACCTACTTTTTGTAAAAGACCTCTTTTAGAATGGAAATCATGAATGTGTTCTTTTAAGTGTTCTGTTAGTTCAACTATTTCTTCAGTAAGAATTGCAACTTGTACTTCTACACTTCCAGTATCATTTTTTCCTCTTCCATATTCTTTAACTAATTCTTCTTTTCTCGCTTTTGTTAAAGCCATAATAAATTCTCCTTTCTTATTTTATCCGTTTAATCCTAGTTAAAAGTCGGAGACTCTTAAAACCAAGATAAAACTTACTACTTAATTATACGTCTAAATTTATAAAAAAGCAATCTTTATTTTTTTGAAAGACACCATCTACTTATGTTAAAAATGTAGACAACTTTGTGTCTACATTTTATACAAGTTTAAAGTTTAAATAAGGTTTTTTAGATAGTGTTGGATTTTTTATTGTTTTTTTTTTGGTTGGTTTTGTTGTTGGATTGTGTTTTTTTGTGTTTG
>CANORX010000155.1 GCA_947569225.1 uncultured Clostridia bacterium | reverse complement strand
ATTGTTAAAACTTTACTATATTTACTCTCAAACATAACTTTTTACCTCCGTATCTTTTTACATCTACATTAATTATACCACATTTATTTTTAAAAGTGTATAGTTTTATACAATTTTCTCTCCAAATTGTTTACCTGCTAATATATGAAAATGTAAATGCATTACTGTTTGTCCAGCATTTTTGCCACAATTTACAACAACACGATATCCATCTTCTTTAAAACCTTTGTCTTCTGCTATTTTGTTAATTACATCATATATTTTTCCAATAATTGCCTCATCTTCTTTTTCCATATGTGCTAATGAAGTAATATGCTTCTTTGGTATAACCAAAATATGAATTGGAGCTGCTGGGTTTATATCATGAAAAGCCAAAATTTCCTCATCTTCATAAACTTTGTTAGCTGGTATTTCCCCTTTTATAATTTTACAAAATAAACAATCTTCCATTATTTTCTCTCCTTGTATAATATATTTAGGTTTTTAAAAGGTTACCCATAAACCTTTATATAACAATTAGTTCATGATACAATTGTTATGTTAACACTGTGGACTCTTATCTCTCCTTGTGGTTCAAACCACTGCTGAAAGAATATTGCCACAGTTTTATTATTAATTGGTAATTAGTTAGATAAGACTTTGATCTTTCATTTAGCGCAAGGTTACAAGTAATAAAACTAGTTGGGTGTTGTCACAGTTGTTGATAAATTTTATTACAGGAGGTAAACACTATGGTTTACATCGGCATTGATATTGCCAAATTTAAACACTTTGCGTCTGTTGTTAGCTCAGATGGTGAAGTTATCGTAAAACCTTTTCCTTTTGAAAATTCTCGTCAAGGTTTTATGAAATTAGTTGAAGAAATTGAGAATTTTCAAGACTGCTTAATTGGTCTAGAATCAACTGGACACTATGCAGAAAATCTTATCTACTTTCTATATGAACGAGGTTATCGAATTGGTGTGATTAATCCAATTCAAACTGATGCACTTCGTGATTCTAATATTAGAAAAACAAAAACCGATAAGATTGACACTAAACTTATTGTTCAATGTCTTATGCTTAGAAAATATTCCCTTGTCAATTCTCAAGATATTAATATTATTAAGCTTAGACGCCTTTCAAGGTTTAAACTTGAAACTATTCAACAGCAAACTAGAATTAAAACTCAATTAACAGCTTGTTTAGATATTGTTTTTCCAGAACTTTCTAGTTTTTTTAAAGGCAATTTGCATTTAAAAGTTTCCTATGCCTTACTTGAAAAATATTCTTCTGCAAAGGCTATTGCTCACTGTAGAATAGATGGTCTAACTAACTTATTGTATGACAATTCTAGAGGACATTACAATCAAGATAAAGCCTTGCAATTAAAAGTATTAGCTAAACAAAGTATTGGTCTAGATAATCCTGCCATTGAATTACAAATACAATGTTTAATTAAACAATTAAGATTATATCAAAAGCAAATTAAAGATATTGATTTATCTATTATGACACTAATGGAATTGCTAAATTCTCCAATTCTCACTATTCCTGGTGTCGGTTATACTCTTGGAGCAATGATTATTAGTGAAATTGGCGACATAAAAAGATTTAGCAACCCTTCTAAATTGCTAGCTTTTGCTGGTTTAGATCCAGTTGTTAAACAATCTGGAGATTTTCAAGCCTCATCAATGAAAATTTCTAAACGCGGTTCTACTTACCTTCGCTATGCAATCTATAGAGTTGCTTTTCTTATTATATACAATAATGAGACTTTTCACAACTACTATATTTCAAAACGTGCTCAAGGTAAGACTCATAGAGTAGCATTAGGACATGTTTGTAACAAATTGGTTAGAGTTATCTTCAAGATTCTAACTGATGAAACACCTTTTAATTTAAGCTAACATAAATTTTTCAAAGTACATATTTGCAACGGTTGCAGAAGTTTTTAAAAAATGGCTTAAAAACTTCTATTTGTCATGCAATTTTTTATCTAACAAAAATATTTTTAAATTTTTTTGAAAAACTATTGACAATTAATAGTTAGTCTTTCAAAACTAGGATTTGGGGACGGCCCCATAATCCTATTTTATTAAAACTGCTTTTATCCTTCTAATTCCTGATGAACTAGACTCTTCTTTTTTTATTTTGAATGTTCCTAACTCTTTTGTATTTTTTACATGAGGTCCACCACATAGCTCTTTAGATACATTTCCTATGCTATATACAGTTACAATGTCTGGGTATTTTTCAATAAACATACATTCTGCCCCTGAATTGATTGCTTCTTCTTTTTTCATTTCTTGTTTTGTAACTTCTAATCCCTCTTGTATCCATTCATTAACTAAGTCTTCAACTGCCTTTTTTTCTTCGTCTGTTAGTTTATGGTCACAATTGAAGTCAAATCTCATTCTATCTACTGTAATGTTTGAACCTCTTTGATGTGCATCTTTTCCAATTACTTGTTTTAGTGCTGCATTTAGCAGATGTGTTGCTGTATGATAAGCTACTGTTTCTCCTGTTGTTTCAGCAAGTCCACCTTTAAATTTTTGTTCTGAACCTTGTCTTGATTTTTCTTGATGTTTTTTGAATAATTCATTAAAGTGTTCTAAATCTACTTCATATCCATTTTCTTCAGCCAACTCTTTGGTTACTTCTGGTGGAAAACCATATGTGTCATATAGCTTAAATACAACTTCTCCTGCGATTTTCTTGCTTCTATTTTGTTCACATTTTTGTATTTCTTTTTGAAATTCTCTTTCTCCATGTGTCAATGTTTTTACAAATTTATCTTTTTCTTCTAATATGACATTCTTTATTGTTTCTTTATTGTTTTCTAATTCTGGATACATTTCTTTTAAGTTTTCCACATTTATATTAATTAATGTAGATAACTCTTCTAAATTAATTTGTAATTTGTTTAAATGTCTTATCATTCTTCTAATTAGTCTTCTTAGTACATATCCTCTATCTATATTGCTTGGTCTACCACCATCTGCTATAATCATCATACTAGAACGTAGATGTTCTGCAACAATTCTTCTG
>CANORX010000154.1 GCA_947569225.1 uncultured Clostridia bacterium | reverse complement strand
TTAAATTTTAAAAATGGAAAGAAAATCGTGTCTAAAAACTTGACATAAATCCAGTCTTTTCAACATCAGATACTTTAGCAAGAATTTGTAAAAATACAGGATTTGCAACAGTGATTGGAACAAAAACATGTGGAGAAGGTTTTGGATGTTCTCATGTTACAATGCCGTTAATGAAAGATAATTATGTTGGTAAGCTTATAGGTGATAGGGAGATTATTGTAAAAGGAATAAATTTATCGCTTCCAGTAGAGGCACCTCTTAATGAATTTGGAGTGATTGATTATGAAAATTTATATAAAACTATACCTAATATTGAATGTTCGTCTAATCAAGCACTAGAAGTTGCATTATCATTAATAGAATTAGATAAATCTTATAAAAATAATTGATTTATTTTAATAGTATGTGTTTTGGAGATTTTTATTTATATATAAAATGTAAGGACTACTCAATGTGAATAGTCCTTTTGAATACTTATATTAAATACCATCAACACTTGTTTCATAAATCCAGTTCTTTAATTCTGTATTATCTCCAGTTTCATAGTAACTTATTAATTTTGTAAAATATGATCCTATTTCTTCAACAGGAACTGCAATTATTCCCTGACCTAATCTTATCATTTCTTTATTTGCTACTAGGTTAGCAACTCTTTTATTTCCATCTAAGAACATTTGACTACGTTGAATCCAACAAAATAAGTCTATACATCTTTCTAATTGATTCTCATTTTTTAAAATGGTTTCTAATTCTAAATCATAGTTACATTCACTAGGTAGTTTTGGTCTCCAAGTTGTACCAGTGATTCCTACACCTTTATCTCTATATTCTCCTAAAGGTGAGATGTTTTGTCCTTTACATATTTGAAAATGAATTTTTTTAATGTAGTCGGTAGTTAGTTCTTCATCAATAGTATTTAAAACAAGTTCCCAAGCATCTTTTAATCCTTTTAATTTAAACATATCATCTACTGATATCTTTCCAGTATTGACATTGTTTATAAACTCTAATGTTTCGGCAAAAGTAACTGCAATTCCTTCAAGGTTAGCACTTTTATAGATGTTATCAACAAGTTTTCTTTTGGCAAAGAATATATTATCTTCTTTAGTCATATTATATTTGTTTTTCATATTGCTCCTTTCATAATTACTTGTTATTTAATAATTAGTGACAGGAGTGACAGGAAATTATGGGTGGGGTACTCTTAATTTTTTCTGTCACTTTTGTCATTATTTATTTTTATTATATACTTTTTCAATAAGTTTTTTTGTGTCTTTTTTTGCTGCGTATACACTTGTACATGTTATTACTTCAAATATTATTGTTAATAAATAGAAACCTATAATTACATAAATATTTGATGTAATATGTTTATTAAATGAAGATTCAGTAAACATAATAGCAAGATATATAATTCCATAAATAACAGTTGCTACTGCTGTTATATCGTCAAATGATCTTTGAATTAAATTTGAATCAAATTTATCAACATTAAGTCCTCGTTTACTCCATTTGTTTATAAAGTATAAAATAATTATAATTAATAATGGTATTAAAAGCCAATATAATGATTTTGTTATTTGATTTTTTAATATGATATATGCAATTAGACTTGTTAACATAATAATATTAGATAATATCAACAAAATATTTAATTTACTTTCGCTTTTCATTTTCTATTCTCTCCTTTGTTTTTGCACTATGTAATAGTTTTACAATTTCGTTTGCTGTATTAATTTGATACTCTGTATCTTCAATTGTTTGTAACATTATTTCTCTTTCTGTTTCAGTAATGTTTTTATCTTCCATTTTTTCTTTAAATGAATTTACTAATGCTTTCCAATTTTCTATACTGCCAAGAGTATTTACTAATGCCTCATCTATTTGATTTCCTTTTAAATCTGAATAATAACTATTTAAAAATGGATTTAATGGACTTACTTGAAATCCAAGTCCTGCTGCATACATCAAATCATTATAATTTATTCCAATGTGTTTGCTTATTTTTCTTAATGTTTTAGGATTAGGGATTTCTCTTTCTCCAGATTCTATACGAGCAATTTCAGTATGACTAACACTTGCTAATTCCCCAAGTTGATTTTTTGATAATCCTACTTTTTTTCTTGCTTCAGTAATCATTTGTCCTACTGTTTTTTGTTCCATAGTTTGCTCCTTTCTCGCTTAATTATATAACGAATTGAACTATTTTGCAATAAATTTATTTATTTTAGAACTAAAAAGTGCACAAATGTATTGACATACGTTCAAAAAAGTATTATAGTTGAACTAGATGGTGCAAAAACATCATCAAATATTGTTCTTTGAAAATTAAATAGAGTTGGACGTCGCCGATATTCTGCTGACTCGTTAAATAAGTGACCAGGCACCTCGAATCCTATTGGTACGGAGTTGTAAGTTATCTAAAACTTTTCATAGATGTACGAGAAGTCGTAAAAATTGTACATAAATCCTTAAAGGGAGTTGTGGGTGATACTAAAACCCTCCAAAGATAGTTGCTATAAAAGATATTATTAAAAATATTAAAAAGAAACGGAGAGTGATTGAATGAATGCAAAAGAAACATTAAATTTAATATCAAAACAATGGTGTGATATTAATGATTTAAGAAAATTAACAGGACTAGGAAAGAATAACACATTAAAATTAAAGAATGAGATAAAGTTAGAACTCACTAATAAAGGTTATCAACTTCCAAATAAATTACTTCCTATGAATGAGGTGGTAAATTACTTAAAAATTAATGTAAATTATCTTCAAAAAGTATCTAATGAAGTTAATTGTTAGAAAGGTTAAAATTTATGAAAAGTATTAGTGAACTAAGAAAAGAAACAACAAAAAAAGACTTCATAGTTGATAATCTTATGAAATCTCAAGGATTATATTTCCTAGTTGCTAGACCAAAGGTTGGCAAGTCGTTATTAGCACTTCAACTTGCTAACTCTATAGCAACAGGAACTCCATTTCTAGGATTTGGTGTTAGAATAGATATATAGACACTAAAATCTTTCCAAATGGTATAATAGT
>CANORX010000153.1 GCA_947569225.1 uncultured Clostridia bacterium | reverse complement strand
AAGTAAAATTTTCTTGATTCTTTCTTTTTCTTCTTCACTCATTTTAAAAGACAATTCTAAATCTTTATTCATCTTTATCCTCCATAGGAACAAAAGATGGAGCATTAAACATTTGGACTTGAATGTATCTAGCTAATTCATCGGCACTTTCATTTTTTGAATCAAATAAATCTTTTATAATTTACTCACTTAATTTTTTAAAATTATATTCATATTTTTCAAAATGAGATTTAATTAAAGAAATAACCTTCTTTATTGCAACTTTAGTATAATCATCTTTATAAAGTGATGTGTATTCATTTAAGCAATACTCTAACTTTTGATTATCTAATTTCAGCTGTTTATTTTCTTTTAATAATTCAAAGAATCTATTAAAAGTATCACATATCATTTCAGCGTCTTCTTTAATAGGACAACTTACTATTGAATTTCCACCTACTAATTTTCCATCAGGATTCCATATTCCCTCCCAATCTAAAGGACGCACTATATAATTACCTAATAAATTTTCAAATACAGCAAATGGTGTGTTAAATCTATCTTCTATTTTTCTAATTATTGGTTTCATATTAACCCTCTCTTACATTTAAGACATTTTGGCAACCACAATGAGGACAATCGAAACATTCAAATTTTTTAGTACCTGTAGCTATACCATTTATCCCTTTATTTTCTTGAACAATATATTTATTATCCTTTATTAAATCAAATTGTTTTCCACATACTTTGCATATATTGATTTTTTCAAGTTCTTTAATATCTATTACTTGATTCTTTTTATTAAACAAACAACTAAACATTACTATCACCTCTTAAAATTAAATCTATTTGAGTATTTTAATGTTATTTATTTGAATGATTACATTATTGATACATTGTTTCCATTCGTTGATAGCTTGTTCTTTAGCTCCATCTCCTCGAGGTGGCATAAAATTAAATGCGTTTATGTACTCAATCATTTCATCTACAGCTTTATCAAATTGCTTAATTGGTCTTTTCATTCCTAGTTTCTTCCTACTCATCTTTAGCACCAAACTTTCTATTTATTGATTTTTTTAAATAAGCAAAAGGGCTTTCTTCATCGTTCTCATATTGACTTTTATAATAACAATCATAGCAATTATGAATCCATTGAATTGCTCTCAAATCCATTTCACTATTCTCGAATAAATCAATCAACATTTTAAATTCTTTTTTATGTGTGTTATTTTTTTCATCATACTTATTTGCAATATAATAAGCGTCATAACTATCTAATAAATTATCAACAGCTTTTAAATATTCTTCTTTACTTTTCATTTGATTCACCAGCTTCTAATATTTTCTTTCTTAATTCATACCAGCTATCATCAATTTTAAATTTACTATTTTTTTCAATATGGTCTATGATTCTAAATAATAAACATTCACCATTTCTCATATCATCTAAACTATTGTAAGCTTCTATTGGTGGGTCAATTCTTTTCCCATTTCTTCCTATTCTAAATATAAGTATTGGTTGAAATAATCCGCTACCAATCATATTAGTTGGATATAACATTTGAATTAACATTCTCCAATCCATAGCTTCAACTTCTTTGACATTAGTTTTAACAACTCGTGCTATTTCTTTTTCGGTAAAGTCATAGTAAGATACTCTACCTCCAGCTTCTACATATTTTTTATCTTCTTCCTTATAATTCATCTTTGTCCTCCTTAAACTTTTTTTCTAAATCTTCTATGGTATATTTGTTATATTTAAAAGGTCTATTTGTTTTAGATTGGAATTTCTTTAATCTATTCCAATATTCAGGTAAATGTTTATAGTAATTTTTTAACTCTTTTAGATTCTTGTTAGCACAACACCAACAACTAACCCTATCAAGTATTGAATAAAGTTCTATTCCGTCTTCTAACCAATTAAAGCCTTTTTCATAATAATAATTTAAACAATCTTTTTCGGTCATTTTCCATTCAGCTAGCGGAAATAATTTATTACCTTTTCTTTCTTTTTCTAATCTTCGAGGCTCGTCATAAGCTATTCCTACATATTCATAATTACCTCTACAATACTTTTCTATTTTCTTTAGCTTTTCGGTAGTTCCCCATCGGCAACGACCACCACACCAAGAATATCCTTTGCTAGTTGTACCATTTCTTTTTAATACTGGTTTTTCAAACATTGTATATTCAAAAGGTTTATCAGGCTTCAACTCAACATACTTAATATTGTTTTCTTTTAAAATAGGCAATATTTTATCTCGTATATTATATATAGCTTGAAATTCCATACCAGTATCATAAAATACTACTTCATCTAAAGGACACTTCTTTTCTATTAAGAGTAATAACATAGCTAGACTATCTTTGCCAAAGCTGACACTTGCTATATACTTCATTTTAGTCCTCCATATTTTCTACTTGTTGAATGAGTTTAACTAACCTTATACAAAACTTATATAAATCAGCTTTACTCATTGTTATCAACTCTTGTTTATTTTCTTTTTTATCTTTAAATACATCTTCTAGCATTTGCTTAGTTAAAAGCTCTATAGTATCCTCTAGTATATCTAATTTAGTCATTGTAAATATTTTCTATATGTTTTAATTGTTTTTCTAACATTTCTTGTTGTTTCTTTTTAAATTTTTTTAAGTCCTTTTCATCTTTAATTTTTACAACAAAAGAATATAAAGAACTAATCAACAACACTAACATAGTAATTATTGCTAGAATCCAATATATAACTTGAAACATATTAAACTTCCTCCTTTATTACTTTTTTTATCCAATCAATCATCTTAGTATAATTTTCTTCGTTGATTTTACTAGAAGACACTACTCTATAAATTTCACTTAACTTAGCTTTTTCTTTTAGATATAAATTATTGATAGTTTTAATTTCTTTATCTTTATCTTTAAGTTTTTGAGCTAGGATTCTATTGTTGCTATCCAAGAGCTGATTCCTAGCTGTAAGTTTACTAATTTTTTCATCTTTTTCTTCGTTCATATTATCAGCCTTTACTCTTCAACTAAGGTGTACTTCTTATATTTATTATAAAAAAATAGAATATTTTTTGTTTTTTGGGGTTGT
>CANORX010000152.1 GCA_947569225.1 uncultured Clostridia bacterium | reverse complement strand
TACTAAATGTTACAGTTGGTTTTTTTACCATTGCATCTAGTGCTTCTTGTAGTTTATCATTTGCATCTTTTATTTCCTCTTGTGTTGGGTTATCTTTTGACGCTACTTCATTGGCATTATCTAAAGCATCTTGTAGATTATCTTTTGATGCATCTGTATAGTCTGGTGAGTCAATTATGTCATTTGCATCTTGAATATTATCGCTTAAGTCACCTAAATCTATTACTCTTACGATTCTAGTTTTTGTATCTGTATTTGTTGCTCTGTCACTAACTTCATATGTAACTGTATATTCTGCTACTTCATTAGTTAAGATTTCGTTTACAATACTATTATCTTTATTGTTTGTGTAAGTAATTTTAACATTCGTGATTTCACCATCAAGATTATCACTAGCTTGTACACCTAATTCTGTATAAGGAGTACCTTTTGATATTGTTTGAATTTCATTTCCATTTAATACTATTGTTGGTTCGATTGTGTCAATTGTAAATGTTATACTTGAAACATTACCAGCTTCATCTACAACTTCTAAAGTATATTCTATTTCTTCTTTTGGATTTGCAGTAACTTTTATAGTTTTACTAGTATATTCTCTTTCAGAAGTTGAAACACTTCCATCTGCTAATTTCTTTTTTGCTATTAATTTAGCTTTACCATTATCATAAGTTAGTGTTTGAGATGTATTGTATATACCACCATCTGTTACACCTGAAATGATTGGTGCTTTACCATCAACTATAAATGATACTTCTACCTCATTTCCTGCTTTATCTGTTACAACTAAAGTATAGTTACTTTCTTCACCCACTACTAGAGTAATTTCAAATTTTCCATTTGTAAATGTTTCTTTTACTCCTGTTGTTGTATTTGTTAATTCTGCTGTTGTGTCATAACCATTTGCTTTATCAAATTCATCATCAAATACGATTGTTAAATTTTGATTATATGATTTATTTTCAATAATGTCTATTAAACTTCCATCTGCATTTTGTATTTTAACAGTTGGACCTTTAGGATCTATATTTGTGATTTTTATGTCATCTATTTCAGATAATACATCTCCATTTACATTATCAATTATTAGTGCATAAATTATAGGACTAGCATTTTCTTTAAATAAGGCTGTTGCTTTTGATACAACCTTTAATTCTTCAGTTTCATTTCCATCTTCGTCTGTATCTTTTATTTTTACTATAGTTTCTTCTATTGTCCAATCAGACGAATCTTTGAACTCATCTCCATCAAGGATTTGAATTTTATCAATTTTTTCGTTAAATATTACCTCAACTAATACTGAATCTTTAGTTGGGTTCGGATTACTAAGCTTAACTATATGTCTTAAGAAGATTGAATTTGGAAATTCAGCTTCTGGAGTATCAGCTTTGTCTTGACTTCCATCACTAAAGTTTACTTCTTTAGCGTTCGTTTTTGCTTCTTCTTCACTACATATCAATTCAGTGTTGTATTGATATTCTCCTTCAACATTTGTTATAGTAACTCTTGAATAATCTAAACAAGCCTCTTCTTCTTTCTTTGGGCTAGTTAGATATTTGTTTTCTAGTAACAAATTAGCTGAAGTTTCAATACTATTACCTTCACTTATAGCTATGTTATTCCCTTCTACGTATTCTTTTGCAGCGATTTGTAAGTTTCGCTCTAAAAGGTTATCATCTTTGTTTAAGAAATTGTATAGGCCTAGTCCTGAACCTAATACTGCCACTGTAGTTACAGTAGCTATTCCTAAAAATCTTTTTTTGTTCAAGTTAAAATTAATCTTTGACATAATTAATCATCCCCCCATTAAATTTTTACTATGTACATATTTTATCATATATAATTTTATTTGTCAATATCATGTAAAAAATTAAAAAAAGCCTTGATTTTTGGATTCTAAGGCTTTATTATATACTATTTTGAACTATTTTATTAATTAATACTCACTCCAGAAAAATCGAATGTATATTTAATTTTTCTTCCGTTTCCTAACCAATCAACATACATTGTAACTTTACCTTTTTTGTCTATTATTACTTTATTAAATGGTATTTCAGCGTTTACATATGCTGTTCCTAAAGATAAGCCATCAATGTTTTTAACTTTGTCTATTCCACTATATTTTTTTTGTGGGATAGATAATGCATTTGCTTCTATTCCATATCTAAGGTTAGATATCAAGCTTTTGTTATATGCATCTGGCACAGTAATTTTAACTAGCGCTACTCCTTCGTATAGATTGTTAGTAGTTTTTGAAAGAGTTCCATTAAGCATTATAGTGTTTCCATTTTGAACACTTGTTATTGTTGCGTTTGAACTATTACTAGTTACTTCTACATGTGAGCCAATATTATCAACTACTGTTATTACTACAGAAGAAGTTTTTCCATTATTAGACATAGCTGTTATTGTTGTTTCACCAATACCTTCAGCAGTTACAACACCATTAGAATCTACAGTTGCAACAGATTCTTTAGTTGATGTGAAAGTTATGTTTTTGTTAGTAGCATTTCCTGGTTTTACATCGACACCTAAGTTTATTTTTTCTCCTCCAATTAATATTGTTTTTGGCGCTGTTAAAGTTATGCTATCAACCGAAACTTCAGGGACCGGAATATTCCCTCCGTTATTGCCACTGTTGTTTCCACCAGAAGAACTTCCACCGCCATTATTTCCGCTTCCTGAGGAATTGTTTGATCCTCCTGAACCAGATGGTCTTGTAGGATTTGGTCGTTGATTTTGGTTTTGATTAGGAAGTTCAACTGGATCCGTTTGGTCTTCTTCATTATCATCGATTTTAATTGGTAAGTCTGAGTCATCGTCATCATCGGTGTTATTGTCTTTATTATTGTTATTTTGAACTGTATTACTTCCTGGTACTAATTTACCTTCATCCTCTTCTTTTTCCAAAGGATTCGCAAATGTGTAAGCTATAAAACTTATTGCACAGAATAGCAAAATCCCAAAAATTATTTTTTTATTATTCATAATTTCACCCCTCCGTAAAATCTATTTAAAATATAACATATATTTTATAGATTGTCAATTCATATAATTTATAACCTAAAATAAAATCCAAAGTGCCCGTATTTT
>CANORX010000151.1 GCA_947569225.1 uncultured Clostridia bacterium | reverse complement strand
TATACGGTTCTATTCTTTAGTGCTGCATTTTCCTTAGCATTTGGAACAGTAGACTACCTTTATTTGCATGAATTAACACATATAGCAGAAACAGTTAATATAAATAATTTAGAATATACTGTAGGTTTTGAATATTTTTATAATGATAAATCAGAATTTAATCAATATTCAAGAAATAAGCGAAAATACGAAGTATTTAATGAAATTATCACAGACATTTTTGCAATTGAAGCAAGAAAAAAACTTCATTCAAAAGGAATATATATTGCCGAATCTAAAGACATAATAAAAGAAAATGTAAATGATATTAATACAGCAAATATATTAAAGGGTATTGTAAAACCTTTATTAGAAAGAGCTAAAAAAGAAATTGTAAAAGCAAGAATGACTGGAAACTTTGGAGAATTATTTGATCTTATAGGTATTGATAACTTTGAGGATTTAAATGATGCAATTAATAAAATTAATTATTTAATTGAACAAGGAGTATGTGAAAAATTACAAAAAAACGACTTAAATGACTCTTTAGTAATACAATATCAGTATGAACTAAAAAGAATAGAAGAAATATATGAAAGAATAGACTTAACAATTGAAAGTAATAGAGAAAACAAAAAAAGTATATAATTTTTTTAAACATTTAATAACTAAATACATACTTTTTTCAAAAAAGTAGCTTGTTTAACTAATAAAAATATAATAAAATAGAACTAATAAATACAAGGTTGGTGTATGTGATGTTAAAAAAATTATCTGAAATGGCAAAAAAACAAAAAATAATAATACTAGCTTCTTTTTTAATAGGATTAATAATTATAATTACAGGAACTTATTTTTTACTTAGTAATAAAGAAGAAGAGCAAAAAATATGTACAATTATTTTTAATACAAATGGTGGAACACAAATAAAATCTAAAGAAATAGATTGTAAAAACAAAATAAAAAAGCCTTTAGATCCTAGTAAAGAAGGATTTGACTTTATTGGTTGGTATTATAAAGAAGAAAAATTTGACTTTAAAACAATAATTACAAGAGATATGACCCTTGAAGCAAAATACGAAAAACAAGAAGGAATAGAAACTGTATTTGTAACTTTAGACACAGGAACTGAAAATAAAAACATAATCGAAATAAAAAAAGGAAGTTTATTTGAACAACCAGAAGATCCAATATTAAAGGGTTATATATTTGAAGGATGGTATATTGAATATGAAAAATTTGATTTTAATACTCCTATAAATGAGGATATAGAATTAACAGCAAAATTCATAAAAGAAGAATCAAATATAAATATATCAAATACAAATGATAATAACAAAAATTCTAAATACAAATGTAGTGGAAGCTTTAGAACTGATGTACCAGAAAAAAATGTAACAATAGGATATCAAGACCATGTAAACTGGACCTGGTCAACATATGGTATATCTGGAGGAGAAAAACCTGGTGTATGCTATTACACATATAAAACCTCTGACTCTTCTATAGCCTCAGTAAGCGAGACTGGAATAATAAAAGCTTTAAAATCTGGAACTGCATACATATACTCATGTATTAATGACACAGAAACTAAAGATGAACTAATATGCTTTAAAGGAAAACTAAACATAGTAGATGAACATGACAATCAAACTGTCTTAACTGAAAAAGATAAAATAGTAAATAAATATGTAGGAATATGGTATTTAGAAGGTTATGCTGACATATACATTGACATAACAAAATATAAAAACTATGGTGAATATATGAGTGTTAATCCATTTAACTTTAATATGGAAACTGGAGAAAAATATTCTACAGGGTTAGGTGGAAACATTCCAATATATTACTCAAATTGGGATAATGATTTAAAAAAACATGGAATAACATTAAGTAATGATAAAATTATTATACAAATAGGAAATAACAAATATACATTTACAAGAACAAAAGGAACAAAAGACAAATACACAGGAAAACTATTTCGCAAACTATTAGGTAAATGGTATTTATTTAATAACCCTGAATCATACATAAACGTAACTTTTAATGAAGGAGTTTATTGTTTAAAACCTTTTAAGTTCAATTTAAATACATTAAATACCAATTCATGGACTGATAGATGTGATTTTGGTACAAGTGATAAACTAATACATGAATTAGGAATAACAGTAGAAAATGATATCCTAACAATAACAAATTCTTATGGCACAGCAAAATTTTATAAAACACAAAAAGTTATAGAAGTAGAAAGTATAACTATAAACAAGAACAACTTAGAATTATTAAAAGGACACGAAGAAATATTAACGACACATGTAAACCCAACTGATGCATACTATAAAGACATTATTTGGACAAGTAGTAACCCAAGTATTGCCACTGTAGACAGTAATGGTAAAGTAACAGCAATTAGTAAAGGAAATGCAGTTATAAAGGCCTCATCAAAAGATGGTAAAAAATCTGCAGAATGTAATGTAACAGTAACTTATATAAATGTAGAAGGAATAACTTTAAATAAAAATAATATAACAATTATAAAAGGAAAAACAGACTATTTATCGGTCACAATTTCGCCAAGCAATGCATCTAATACTAAATATAGTTGGACAAGTAGTAATCCTAGCGTTGCTACTATAGACAAAAATGGAAAAATAACAGCAATAAAAAAAGGAACAACAACAATAACAGTAACTACAGAAGATGGAGCTCATCAAGCGAGTTGCACAGTAGAAGTAACAAATCCACCACTAACTGCAGAAGCTACAATAGGCTTAAGTTTTGTAACCACATCTTCAGGTATGTATAAAGGAATACGTGTAACAATAAATGCAAGTGGAGGCTCAGAAAATTATACTTACTATAATATAAAACTTTATAAAGATGGCTCACTAATCGGTCAAAGCCAAAACACAAAAGACAATGAAGTATTTATTGTAGGGTTTACTAGTGGAAACTATACTGCAGAATTTGAAGTAAAAGATTCAGAAAACAATACTTACAAAGGAACTAAAAGCACACAAATTAGTGTAAACTAAAAAACTAAATGCTATCATTTAGTTTTTTTAATGCTACTTTAGTAAGTGGCTTGTGAAGAACAAGCCATCAAAAATCCA
>CANORX010000150.1 GCA_947569225.1 uncultured Clostridia bacterium | reverse complement strand
CAGAAGTTCATATAGAGGCTATAACTGAAGATAAGGATGCTTCATATGTGATTAAAGGGGACACTACTAATTTGGTAGTAAATGAACCTAGAAATATTCTAGTTGTTGTTACTGCGCCTAATGGGGATACTAAAACTTATACTTTGAATATAATTAGACAAGAAAGTACTACAGAAAACTTATCTTTATTAAAGTTAGAAACTGATAAGGGAGAATTAAATCCAATATTTAATCCTGACACATTGAACTATGAAATAGAAGTTTTAAATACTGATAAAGAGATAACAGTAACAGCAGAAGCGTTTGATAGTGAAAATGTAATTGTTAGGGGAGAAGGAACTTATAAGTTAAATGTAGGTAAAAATGCTATTTCAATATTTGTTATAAGTGAAAACACGTCAGTGCAAAGAGATTATCAGATAGTTGTGACTAGAAAGGTTTCTAATGATGCGTCTTTGAGTAGTTTAGTTATTAAGTCTCATGTGCTTAGTCCAAGTTTTAATAAAGATATAGAAAATTATGATGTTAATACTAGTCAAGAAAGTTTAGAGTTTACAAGTGTTATTACAACTGAGAAAGATGCTACTTATGAAATAATAGGTAATGAGTCTTTTGTGTCTGGTTCAAATACAGTAACTATAAGAGTAACAGCACCTGATGGTGAGACTACAAGAGATTATGTTTTAAATGTTTTAAAGGCTAGAAGTAAAAATAATAATCTTTCTTCTTTAGAAGTTCTCGGTCAAACTATGACACCAACGTTTCATAAGGGTGTGACATTTTATAGTGTAGAGGTTTCAAGAGATGTAAATAGTATTATTATTAATGCAACTTTAGAAGATGAATCTTCTTCTATAGAAGGGTTGGGTCTTAAGACATTAAATTCAGGAGAAAATTATTTTGATATTGTAGTTACAAGTGAGGCTGGTACTAAGAAGACTTATACTATTTTGATTAATAAAGAAGGAAGTAATAATAATTATTTAAGTAGTTTGTTTATTTCAGATGGAATATTAACTCCAGTGTTTAATAAGAATACAGAAATGTATACTGTTAGTGTTCCTTACACTGTTAGTCAGGTAACTATTAATGGTACAGTGGAGGATAATACTTCTTCGGTAATAGGTTTTAAGACATATGATTTAGTTACAGGTGAGAATGTAATAGATATAACTGTGACAAGTGAGTCAGGAGAAATACGTATTTATAAAGTAGTTGTTACAAAGGAACCGCTTATTAGTTCTTATTTGTCTAGTTTAGATATTCCTAATTATAGTTTGGATACAGAGTTTAATAAGGAGTTATTAGAGTATTATGTTACAGTTGATTATGAAAAAGAAGATATTATACCGAATTATCAAACAGAAGACCCTGATGCAGATGTGACAGTAACTGGAAATACAAATTTAGTAGTGGGAATGAATGAAATACATATAAATGTTGTTTCAAGTGATAAGTCTTTGGAAACTCTTTATGTTATTTATGTTAATAGAAAGATGTCTACTAATAACTTTTTAAGCGTTTTAACTGTTGATGGATTTTCTTTAACACCTGATTTTCAAAAAGAAGAAATGATTTATAATTTAACAGTACCAAGAGACATAGATTCTATTAATGTAACTGCTATAACAGAAGATGCTTCTGCTAGTATAACTAGTGGTGTTGGAAGTCATAATTTAGATTTAGGATTAAATACTATTTTAGTAAAAGTTAAGTCTATGATTGGTATTACTAGAACTTATAAGATAAATGTTATTAGAGAAGAGTCTGATAATAATTATTTACAAAGCTTGATAGTTATAAATCAAAATAATACTTTAAGTTTGAGTCCTACTTTCAACAAGTTGACTAATTCTTATTTAGTGGATGCTCCTAGTGATGTTAATTTTGTTCAGATTAAGGCTAGTAGTGAAGATGAGAATGCTTTAATAAATGGGACTGGTACTAAGGAATTGATGTCAGGTTTAAATCATTTTGAGATATCAGTAACAGCAGAAGATGGAAGTGTTAATGTTTATGTTGTTGATATTAGAAAAGAAGTATCAAGTAATAATTATTTATTAGATTTGATACCAAGTGAAGGAGTTTTATTTCCAACTTTTGATAAAGATACTACAGAGTATACTTTAGAGCTAGAGTATGAGATAGATATGTTATCGTTTGTTGCTAATCCAGCTAGTAATTTAAGTACTGTTAAGGGTACAGAAAGTAGTGTGGTTCCTGAGGGGAATAGTACTAGATTGATTATAGTAACAGCAGAGGATGGAAGTGTTAGAACTTATAAGATTAATGTTAAAAAAGAGACTGCTTCTAATGCTTTGTTAGAGAGTTTAGTTCTTGATGGATATCCATTCGTGTTTGACCCTAGTACATTTACTTATAATATACAGGTATCACGTGGTAAGAAAGAATTGTTAGAAAGTGAGATAACTGCTATAGCAAAAGATAAAGATGCTACAGTTAATTTGATGGGTGATATTGAACTTGTGTCTGATATAGTAAATGTGTATAAAATAGAAGTTATAGCAAAAGATGGATATACTACACAAGAGTATATATTAAATGTTACAAGAGATAGTAATCAGTATTCTATAATAAGTAAGAAAGATGAAGAAAATACAGATATACATGATATAGAAAGAGATATAGAAGAAGATATGGTATTAAAGATATTACCTAAGATGTCTAAAGAAGACTTTATAAATGATTTTGTAAATGATGCAGAAAATTTCAAAGTTTACGATAAAGAAGGTGTAGAGATAACAAGTGAGTATATATCTACAGGACAAGTTATAAAGTTAGAGATAGACGGAAAAGTATATGATGAACTTAGAATAGTAGTAACAGGAGATATAAATGGAGATGGACGCGTGGATATAACAGACTTTGTAATGGTCAATAATGCAACATTAAAGAAATTAGATTTAACAGGATATAGTTTTAGGGCAGCAGATACAAATAGAGATAACAAAGTAGATATAACAGATTTTGTAAGAGTAAATAATTATACTTTAGGTAAGTTAACAACGTTTTATTAAGACTCTAGATATTGTTCTAGAGTTTTTACTTTTGACTAGAAAAAAGTGTGTTTTTATGTTATTCTAGTTTTAGTAAAGATAGAATAGGTGAATTATTATGAGTATTATTATTTT
>CANORX010000149.1 GCA_947569225.1 uncultured Clostridia bacterium | reverse complement strand
AAAAAGTATAAAATAATCATTTAAAAGAACAGAAGATGTACTAGAAATAAAAATAAATAAAGTAATAATTACAGCCCCATCATACTATGCAGATTTTCTACTAAATAGTGGGTCAACAACTATAACAAGAGAAGACAAAATAATAAATGGCACAGACATAACAAAAACATTACAAAGTGCAGTATACAACAAAATAAGTCCAAATCTTGAACTAATATCTGTAAGCCCAGTAGAATTTATAATAAATGACAAACAATCTGTAAAAGACCCAAAAGGAATAGAAGCATACAAACTATCAGCAAATGTAGTCTTATCTACAATACCTAAAAAAAATATATACACACTAATAAATATATTAGAAACATTAGGAATAGAAGTAGTTGACTTAGCCTTTGGAGGACAAGCAGACTATTATGAATTTAGAAAACCTGAATATCAAAAAGAGTTAGGTGCAGTAATAAATATTGGTACAAATAAAACAGAAATAAGTATAATAAACGAGGAAATATTAGTAAGCACAGAAGTATTAGATGTAGGAGGAAGAAACATAGATAGGGACATCAGTTACATATATGATTTAGCCTTAGATGACTCAAAAAATATAAAAGAAAAATTTGCCCTAGCGCACAAAAACAGTGCGAGCACTAACGAAATAGTAGAATGCTTGACAAAGACTGGTGAACATATTAAAATAAATCAGTACGAAGTAAGTGAAATCATTTATTCAAGAATAAGAGAAATACTAGAATTATCTAAAAAACAAATAAACCTCTTAACAAAAAAAGATATAAGTTATATAATAATAACTGGAGGTACAACAGAAATAGAAGGTTTTTCCAGAGTATATAAAGAAATATTTGGAAAGATGGCAGAAGTGAGCGAAGTTACTGAACTAGGAGTAAGAAACAATAGATTCAGTAGTGCTTTAGGAATAATAAAGTTGTATCATAATAAATTAAAATTTAGAGATTTAGTAGCTACTACTATAAATGAAACAAGTCAAGAACAATTATTTAGTGAAAAAAGAAAAATAGATAATAGTTTACTAGGAAAAGTATATAGTTACTTTTTTGACAATTAAGGAGAGTATAATATGGAAGGAAATGCATTAAATTCATTGGAAATGCTACAAATAGCAAAAATCAAAGTTATTGGTGTCGGTGGTGGCGGATGTAACGCCGTTAACCGAATGATAGAAACAGGTCTTAGAGGAGTAGAGTTCATAGTTGCAAATACAGATTTACAAATACTAAACACATCTTTGGCACCAACAAAACTACAAATAGGCGCAACAATAACTGATGGTCTAGGAGCGGGAGCAGATCCAGAAGTAGGAAAAGAAGCAGCTCTTGAAAGTAGAAACGAAATAGAAGATGCTCTTAGAGGGGCAGACATGGTATTTGTAACTTGTGGTCTTGGAGGAGGAACAGGGACAGGTGCAGCACCAGTAATAGCAGAAATTGCCCAAGGGTTAGGATGCCTAACTGTAGCAATAGTTACAAAACCATTCAAATTTGAAGGTAAAAAAAGAATGGACCATGCCTTATTAGGATTAGATGAACTAAAAAAACATGTAGACACATATGTAGTAATTCCAAATGACAGACTAAGAGACATAATAGACAAATCTACTCCAATGACAGATGCATTTAAAGAAGTAGACAATGTACTAAGATTAGGTGTTCAATCAATATCTGACTTAATAAGTGTACCAGGATTAGTAAACTTAGACTTTGCAGACGTAAAAGCGATAATGGAAAATAGAGGACAAGCACTAATAGGAATAGGTGTAGGATTTGGAGAAAATCGAGCAGTAGAAGCGGCAAAGCAAGCTGTATCTAGTCCATTATTAGAAACTACTATAAGTGGTGCTACTGATTGTGTAATTAATATCACAGGTGGAAATAGCTTAACATTATTTGAAGCAGAAGATGCTGCAGAAGTAATAAGAGCCGCAGCAAACACAGACATAAACATAATATTTGGTGCTGTAATAAATGAATCTTTAGAAGATGAAGCAGTAGTGACAGTAATAGCAACAGGATTTGAAGAAGAAAGTGAACCATTATATCAAACATATCCAGCAGGTGCTGGAGCAAGACCAATAGAAACACCTATAATAGATGATGATGACGATGACTTACCACCATTCTTAAGAAATAGAGATATATAAAAGTAGCCTCACTTATGTGAGGTTTTAACATAAAATAAAAACAATCAGGGGGATAAAATGAATAATATATACAAAGAAATAGAACAATATTTAAACAAAAAAATAATTAAAAACTACAAAGAAATAATAAAAGAAGTATCTAAAATATTAGGAATAAAAGAAGAATATATAGAATCAAAACTAAAACACTTTTTTCCAATATATACTATAAATAGAAAAAGTTTATGCCTTGCCTTAAACATAGATTTTGACAAATTACCAGTAAATGATTTAAGGTTAATAACATATCTATTAGATCAAACAAAAGAAGACAAATTATATCTAGGTGGACTAAGCAAAAATAATAAAAGCGCAATCTTACTATTACAAAAAACATCACAAAAACTAATCATGCCATTTAACTACAGTAATAACAACTTAGAATTTTACTATGAAAACGAAATATATCAAGGTTCACTTTCTTGTGACTTAAAATTTATTAAATATTTTCTTTTATTTTTAGGTGTAAGCAAAATAAATAACTCATATAGTTTTTGTACTAAAAATGTAAACTTTGAAAATAACGAATACATATATAGTGAACTAATAACCCAACTGAGCATCCTAATAACATCTAACCTTCATAAAAATAACATATACTTATTTGATAATAAATATTTATCACAAACTCCTGATACAATGAACAATTCAATAGAAGAATATTTTAAAAAATTTTATACTTTATTTAGTGACATAATACATTTATTAATACTTGATTACAAAAAATTTATTTCTTACTTAGGAGAAGATAATTTTATACTATTTGCCCATAAAATAAAAAATAATGAATTAGAAGACATAGATTCATTAATAAATACAATGTATAAAAACTTAATAGAATATAGAGACGGAATAATCGTAGACATTAAAACAATAACTAAAGCAATTAAAAGGGGCTGTCATGAAATGAAATAATTTCAGTCAGCTTCTTTTTTTATAATTT
>CANORX010000148.1 GCA_947569225.1 uncultured Clostridia bacterium | reverse complement strand
TCTTTGCTCACATCATCTAGTTTTCCCTTTGTATTTAGAAATATTTTTGTTGCTTTTTCTGTAATTATCTATTACAAACTGTTCGTACCTTTCTTCTCTTCACATTCTTCTATTTCTTCTTCTGTAGCCTCACACACAACCATAATCTGTTCCTTATTAAAACCCTGGTTTATCATCTTTCTTATAATTTTTTTCCGTTCCTGCTCTATTCCTTGCTCTATCCCTTGCTCTATCCCTTGCTCTATCCCTTTTTCCAAATTCTCTCGATCACGCATTAATAATGTCATATATTCATGCCTCCATTCTCTATTCTTTTTTGCTTCTTCTACTGCTTCTTCTAATTTCTTTATAAATAGATCATTTGATTTCTTTCCTGACACATAGTCCAAAAATGCCTTTAATTCTTTGCTCACATCATCTAGTTTTCCCTTTGTATTTAGAAATATTTTTGTTGCTTCGTCCTGTAAAAAAATGCTTGTATCTTCTTTACAAATATTCTCAAATGTATAAATATGTCTTCCTTTCCCAAATAAATCAAAAGGACAGATAAAAATAATATAGCTTCGATTTAATTTTGTATAAGTTTCTCCCTTATCTATTAACTGCAAATCTATCATACTTTGATAGTATCTGGTTCTTTTTGGAAGACTATCTACATTTGCTACTTGCATTTCTATATTATAGATAATATCTTGGCTATCTTTCACATACACATCTAACCTTATACTTCTAGCATCACTATCTTCCTTTATACTTTTTTGTAATTCTGGATATTCAATATGGCTTATATTTAATTCTGGTAATATTCTTTGTAATATCTCTTTACATAATTCTGGATTTCTCATCACTTTTCCAAATAAAAAATCGTTAGATATTCCTATCTCATTCCAATTAATATTACTCATCTGTTCCTCCTGCTGTTTTCCATTGTATTTTTAATACTACCTTTTTTTACTTTATCTTAAATTGTCTTTTTCTCTTATTATAATTATATACAATATCTTGAAAAAATACAATATACTTCCTATAGCTTTATATAATATCTCCCTCTTCTACTATAATCAAACATTACTACATTTCAACTATAGATTTAATTTTAAGTTCTTATACATCCTTTACTAATAAAGTTATATCAAATTAAAGGGAGTTTATATCTTATCATCAGGAATACTTTATCTTAACTTTTAGATTCTTCTGAAATACCTAATGCTTCATAGCATGGGTAAAGCTCCATACTTTGTGTTGTTGTATAAGCACTTCCAGACTGACCTATAATAGAATTTTTATCACCATTAAATATTCCTAAATCGTTTATGTATTCATTACTTTTTGTGTTAGACCAACCAATACATTTATAACCTGGTTTCTCAACTGGAGTAGGCAAAATTATAGATAGTTCTTCATTACTCCATATTGCATATAATTTAAGAGAATAGTTACTAACTCCATCTACCTTTCCCCCAACTGGATATAAAACCATTCCTGTTGAAGCTGTATTATAACCTAATAATGTATGTTGTTTTTCAAAAATAGATATTTTATTTGTATTATTTACTGCATAGCAAGTAATAACTGTTTTATTTGTATAATCTGTTATAGGAATAGTTACCAAGCCATCAGTAGAAGCTGATACGGTAATGGCTATTGCATTAGGGTCTTGATTATTTGGCATAAGTGTTACACCAACATTACTTATATTATTATCATTACTGCCTTTCTTGTCCCATATAGCATATATCGTTTGACCATTCTTTATAGAAATAGATCTTGTACCAGTTGTTGCATTAGGATTTGTATTCCAACCTATAAATTTATATTGACCATTTATAGGAACTTCTGGTGTTACAATTACTTCATCTTCCCAGATAGCAAAAAGTTCTACTACCTTAATCTTTGTATCATTAGAAGCTGCTTCCAATGTAAAGTCATCATTCTTATATGTTTGGTAAGATTTTGCTGCTTTTCTTATCGCACGTTCTTGACTTGTAGTTAACTCTTCATCTGGTATTATAATATTATCTTCATCTTTTTCATTTGAAGATAATGCCCACCCTAAAAAATCCTTTTCTACTTTAATCTTTTCTTTTTCTTCTCCATTTTGTTTATCTACTTTATAATTTATTGTTAAAGTATAATCACATTCTTCTAAACCTCTTGTATAATCTTTTTCTTTCTTACATCTTTTGTAGTAATACTCGCCATCTGCTTTTTCATTACCTGGCAAATAAACTATTACATCTGGACCATCGTAATCCTTTGGTGTGACTATATTTCCCGCATCTGGTTTTTTATTTGTATCAAGTGCACCATCTTCTCCTACATAAACTTGCTTTCCATCTTTTGTAACCCATTTACTTCTTACAAGTTCTCCCGTTAAATCTGCATAATAATCCTTTCCATCTATTGTTATCCAATCATTTTTTACAATAGCCCCAAATGAACCTTTATGTGATGTATTCCCTAAAAAAGTACTATTTCCTATTTCAATAAAACCATAATCTAAAGTACCAATATCACTTCCCTTAACTTCTCTCAAATAATAGGTATTTGTACCCTCTGTAAATTTTCCCGTTTTCATTTTACCATCTATATCCAAATAATACCAATGCCCAGCATCTATATCGAATAACCAACCAGAATACGGTTTACCATCAGATGTATAATAATACCAATCACCTTTATCATCTTTATCCCAATATCCATCTACAACAGAGTTCTTTTTCTTTTGTTCTTCTGTTAGTTGTTCTTTAGAGGTAACAACTGCACCATAATTCCCATTATGGTTTGGGTTGGTTAAATATTGTTTATCTTCCTTATCAATCCATCCTGTTATCATAACACCATTTTCATCTAAATAATACCAATTACTGTTTTCTTGAAACCATCCTGTCGCTATATTTCCATTTTTCCAGTATCTCCAGTGATTATCTGTTCCTAGTGCCCAACCATTTGTTATATTTTGGGGATTTGTAATGCTCTTATCCAGATTTGCAAATACTAAAGTATTCTGTGAAATTAAACCTACTGACATTATTCCTAAGATAGCAAAACCTTTTGTAATTTTTCTTTTATTCATTATTTTATTCCTCCTTATTATTTATTATTTCAATTTCTGTTTTTCATCAATTTGTACTTAATAGAATATTTTATATTTCATTT
>CANORX010000147.1 GCA_947569225.1 uncultured Clostridia bacterium | reverse complement strand
AGTGCAATTCTTTATTATATAAGTAAAACTAATAGAAGAGTTACTATTGAATATATTTTGCTTAAAGGTGTTAATGATAGTTCTAATAGTGCTTTGGAGTTAGCTAAGTTACTTAAGGGAAAGTTAGTTTATGTTAATTTAATTCCATATAATGATACTAGTTCTAAAGATTTTAGACGTGCAAGTGAAGAAAGTATTAATAATTTTTATGATATTTTAAAGAAAAATGGTATAGAGGTTGTTATTAGACGTGAGATGGGAAAAGGTATTAAAGGTGCTTGTGGGCAGTTAAAAGCTAGTTATGATAAAAATAAGTGAAATTAAATAAAAATACTTGATTTGTCTTAATAAAAGTGGTACTATTAGACTACATAAGAGATTATGTTAAAAAAGCTGGTGATACCGACCAATCAAAACAGGTAAGTAACAAAGCGGTGATACCGACCGACCGAAACAGGTAAGTAATAAAGCGGTGATACCGACCGACCAAAACAGGTAAGTAAAAAAGAACTAGAGAGCAAAACTCTAGTTAAATTTAAATAGTTTTAACAAACAAAAATACGTTTAAAAGTGTGAGTGTTGAATAAAGGAGAGTGAATATTATGGAAAAATTTTTGAAGTTAGTTAAAATTGATGTTAATTACTGTAATTATTTAAGGAATTTTGATAGCAAAGTACCTTATAATTATGGAAAAAAAGAGTCTAGACCATTTATAGGGGTGTTATTTAAGGTAAATATGTGTATGTATTTTGCACCTCTTAGTAGTCCTAAACCTAAACATTTAAATATGAAAAATGCGATAGATTTCATGAAATTAGATGATGGTAAATTAGGTATTGTAAATTTTAATAATATGATTCCTGTAAAAGAATCTAATATTGAAATGCTAAATATTGATGATTATAAATTTAATAAATATTCTAATTTACTTAGATTACAACTATTTTATTTAAATAGGAATTATTTTAAGCTTTATAGATATTCAACATTATTATATGAAAAATATATTTCTAAGAAATTGGTTAAAGTAATTTATGATAGATGCTGTGATTTTAAATTGTTAGAAGAGAAGTGTGAAGAGTATAATGCGGAGTATAGTTTGTAAATACTCTTTTTTGTATATTTTTTTGTTTTTTATTAATAATAATATTAGGTGAATTTTATGGCTAATATACATTCTAATATTACTTTTGCTCTTATTAATATTCCAATTATTATGAATCCTATTATTAAAAATAATGATACTTCTTTTAATCAGTTACATTCTAAATGTAAACATAGAATTAGTTATGTTAAGTATTGTCCACATTGTAAAAAAGATGTTAAGAATGATGAGATTATTAAGGGTTATCAGTATGAGAAAGATGAGTATATTTTTTTTAGTAAGGATGAGTTAGATAATTTAAAACCTTCTAATGATAAAGAAATAGAGATTATTTCATTTATTAAGATGAATGAGATAGATCCTATGTATTTAGAAAAGAGTTATATTTTAGAACCTAGTGGAAAGGGTAAAGCTTATAGTTTGTTTTGTGAAGCTTTAAATAAATCAAAGATGGTTGGACTTGCTAAAACGGTTATTGGTAGTAAGTTTTATTTTTGTATTCTTAGATTTTTTGAGTCTAGGGTTATTATGACTACTTTATATTTTGAAGAAGAGTTAAGGCTTCCTAATGCTCCACTTAAATCAAGTGCTAATAGTAAGGAGTTAGAGTTAGCTATTAAATTAATAGATTCTTTGAAAGGGAAATTTGAACCGAGTAAATATAAAGATGAGTATCAAGATAATATTAGAAATGCGATTGATGATAAATTGTCAGGTAAGAGAGTTAAGAAAAGTAAAACAAAAAGTAAAACGCGTGTTAATGATTTAATGGAAGCGTTAGAAAAGAGTTTAAAGAAATGAGAGATTTGTGGTTAAATAGAGATTTTAAAGTTATGTTGTTAGAAGAAGTGAAAGAGCCTTTTGATAGTGACGAATATTTATATGAAATTAAGTTTGATGGGATTAGATGTTTGAGTTTTGTTAGTAAGAAAGATGTTAAATTAGTTAGTAGAAATGGAAAAGATATTACTTATTTGTTTCCTGAACTTAAGAAGATAAGTGAACTTGTAAATTGTAACGTTATTTTTGATGGAGAAATTGTTTGTTTAGAAAAAGGTGTTCCTTCTTTTAGTAAATTAAGTGAAAGGCTTCATCTTAAAAGTGAAAGAAATATTGTTAAAGCAAGTGAAGATAATCCAGTCGGGTATGTTGTTTTTGATATTTTATATAAAGATGGTAATTTGGTAAATGAAACTTTAGTTAAGAGAAAAGATATTTTAAATAAGTATGAAGAGAATGAAGTTTTTGTTAAGTCTGCTATTTTTAGTGAAGGTGTTAAATTATTTGAAGAGATTAAACGTCGTGGACTTGAAGGGATTGTAGCTAAATTAAAGAAAGGGACTTATCATGTTAATTCTAGAACTAATGATTTTATTAAGATAAAGAATGTTAATATAAATGTTTTTTATGTATGTGGTTATATAGTTAAACCTCATAATTATGTTTTTTCTTTACTTTTATGCGAAAAGGTAAAGGATGCTTTTAAGTATGTTGGTAGAGTTAATGTGAGTAAGAAAGATAAGATTTTTAATTTAATTTTAAAAGAAAATAAGATTGATTGCAGTTTTAAAGAGAATGTTAAAGAAGCTATTTATGTTAAGCCTAAGTTTAAGTGTAAGGTAGAATTTTTAGAAAAGACTAAGGGTGGACATTTAAGGCATCCAGTTTTTAAGGGAGTGGTAAAGTGAGTTTGAGAGAGTATAATGAGAAGCGTGATTTTAATAAGACACTTGAGCCTAAAGGTAAAAAGGTTAAGAGTAGTAAGAAACTTAAGTTTGTAGTGCAACATCATTATAGTAGGCGTGAACATTATGATTTAAGATTGGAATATAATGGAGTTTATGTTAGTTTTGCAGTTCCTAAAGGACCAAGTTATGATTCTAAGGATAAGAGACTTGCAGTTCATGTTGAAGATCATCCTCTTAGTTATGGTAATTTTGAGGGGAATATACCATCTGGTGAATATGGAGCAGGGGCAGTTATGCTTTGGGATAAAGGTATATGGGAACCAAAAGGTAAAATAGATTTTAAAAAGGGGCCTATTAAGTTTTCTTTGCATGGAGAAAGATTAAATGGAGATTG
>CANORX010000146.1 GCA_947569225.1 uncultured Clostridia bacterium | reverse complement strand
GATTCTTTTTTAGATTCCTTATGTACTCTCATTTTATTTAACAAAGGAATTTATTCTAATTATTTTCCACAATGAAAAAGTACAATGTTTTCTCTATTTTTGAGTTATTGTACTTTTACCCATTATGTGATTTTTTATTTGTACATAGTCTGTTGCATAGATGTTTCCATCATTATTTATGTCAGATGCTTCTAGGTAAGGTCCTGTTAAAGTGGTTTTACCCATTATATGGTTTTTAACTTTTACGTAATCTGTTGCGTATATTAATCCATCTCCGTTTACATCACCTTTTATTACTACAGTGTATGTGTAGTCTTTATTATTAGTGTTTATTTTAAATGTCATTCCTGTTCTTATTATTTCGCTAGTGTTTAATAAAACTCCACTTTGTTCAATGTTTTTTATTGTAACTCCGTTTAGTTGTTCTACTTCTTTTATTAGTTTTTCTATTTTGCTACCTAGTTCGAATCCAATTAAATAGTTGCCTTTTTTTGTTAGTCCTAATGAAGATATTATTTCTTCTTCTGTTAGAGGTCTATTTGTATTTTCTACTGTTAGGTTACTTTCTATTTTCATTTTGTTTGTACCTACTATTATGTTAGTTTCAATTTTTGTTGTTCCTTCTTTTAAGGCTACTATTTTATTGTTTTCATATTTGGCTATGGTTTCATTTTCAATAGTTATTTCATAGTTAACTGAGGTACTTGGTGTTATAGTTATTGGTAAAGATGTTTTTGTGTTTATTAATACGTTTATATTTTCAGGTATAGTTACGCTTTTTATTCCTACAGATAGTGATTCTTCATTTAAGACATTTAGGTCATGAAGTCCTGTTACATATCCTCCTGTACCTTTTAGGTTTGTGAATGCATGTGTGTTATAGTAAACATTCTCTGGTGTGTTGTAATATGTATCTGTTACTGCCTGTAAGCCTATAAATCCACCTATATTAGAGTTTCCTGTTATTTTTCCAGAGGAGAAGCTATTTTTTATTATTGCATTTTGATTTAATCCAATGAACCCACCTATGTTTTTTTCTGCTGTTATGTCTACATTTGTACTACAGTTTTCTATTTTTGTATTGTAAGCAGTACCTATGAATCCACCTATGGATAGAGTTGGGTTTATAGGATTCCCACTGTATGTAACTGTTCCGTTTAATATTTGTATGTTGTTTATGTCGATGTTTGACGCAGATCCTGATAAGGCACCTAAGTGATTTTGTCCGCTAGAGATTGCTATTATGTTTTCTATTTTTAAGTTTTCTATTTTTGTTCGTGTGTTAAAGTTTCCAACACTGTCAAATACTCCTGAATCATTAGTTTTTATGTTTTTTAGTGTTTTATTATTTCCGTCTAAGTTTCCTTCAAATTCTATTTTTGGATAGTCTGTTATTTCGTTAAAGTCTATGTCACTCGTTAGTTTATAGTATTTGTTTTTTGTGTTTAGTGTCATGTGATATATGAAAGTTTTTGCATCTTTTATTAGATATGGATCATTAACAAGCCCTGTACCTTCCATTTTAGGATATGTTACGTTAAATGTTATTGAATCAGTTGTTTCATTTGTTACTTCTATTTGTATTCCTGAATTTTTTCCGTTAGAAAAGTATATTGTTTCAGGGTCAAATGTAGTACTATTTAAGTCAATATTTTTTCCTAACGTTTTTCTGTTCATGTTTAATGTTGCTTTGTTTATGTCACCTTCCGCATTTCCCAAACCTGTTTCATTAGGTCTAAATATGTATATATGGTCTTTTTCTCCATGAAGTCCACCGTCTGTGTTTCCTAGATATTTGTTGTTGTCATTTACTCTATAGATTATTATTCCACTTCTGTCTGCTCGACTTGTTTCGTAGGTTTTCATTTTTTCGTGGTATTCAATTATGAAGTATTCTTTTTTATCAGCTCCTACTTCTATTTTCACTGCTCTTTTTTCATTTTTATCAATGTAATTTGGTTTAGTTAGTGTTATGCCATTTGTCGTGGTAGTTATTACAGGTATTGGGTTATGCCAAGCAGTTTCTCTATGATATTCACTTGTAAAGTAAGTTAGGAAACTTCCTGGGTTTGATGTTGAACTTCTTCCCATTATGTCATAGAATTCTACTGGTTTTGCAGTACTGTTATATCTGTAGAGGTCCATAAATCCAAGGGTATGCCCAAATTCATGAATTAGTGTTCCATATCCTCCTCTGTTTAGAGAGAATAGTCCTGTACTTTCTGTATAATCTGTTGCATATAGTAAGTTATAAGAAACTACGTTTTTTCCTAGTATTGTGTTAGTTATTCCAGTGTTATCTAGTTTATGTGACCAAAGCAAGTCATTAAAGCCTACTATAGCATTTTTTTGTCCTTCAACTATGAATGATATTGCGTCTATTTTTCCATCATTATTTGTGTCTAATTCTTCCTCTGTTAGTCCTGACGATTCTATTTGAGCGGATATGTGATTGACTGCATTATTTATTAGTTCTGTTTCTCTTTCTAAAGATTCTGTTTTATTTTTATAGCCAATTGGGTTTGCACTACTGTATTTTAAGTAATAGCCAATTGGGTGCATGTCTGTGTAAGATACTACTTTTCCATCAATTTTTGGAAATATTTCTGTTGTTATGTTTAAGTCTCCATAGCTTTCTCGTTCGTAGTATTTTTTAAATGATGAAACTTTTACTATTTCTTCTTTTGTTCCATTAACAGTTAACATGTCAATTAATTCATCACTGTTGTAAACTATCTCTGCATTTTTTACACTTTGTTCGTCATCTAAATGATTTGTTACATTTGCATCGCTGTCTTTAAATTCTATGAATACTGCTATGTTTTTTAGTGTATGTTTAGCCGCCTTTTGATTTATAGCCAATATATTTTTAGTGTTTTTAGTTTCTGATTGTGTATTTATATTTATGTAGTTTATGTTTGGTATTGTAAGTAATATATAAAGAAAAAGAGAAACTAGTATTTTACTTAGTTTTTTCATGTGTACCACCTTTTTTCATTTTGTATATTAGGTATGTATTAAGAGTTATGCTAAGTAGTAATAAGGCACCCATTATGTAAGTTATTATTTTGCTCGCACTATTATTTTCAATAGTGTTTAACTTTTCTGTATATTTTATTATGCCATTTTCTTTCGTTTCGTATAGGTAGTTTATTTCTTTTTGTTCATTATTAATTGTTTTTAGTATAC
>CANORX010000145.1 GCA_947569225.1 uncultured Clostridia bacterium | reverse complement strand
CATAACTACTCAAATCTTCCATATTCATCAAACAAAATCTACTAGCATTCCATAACTTATTAATAAAATTCCAAGTTGACTTTACTTTCTCTTCATCATATCTTAAATCTTGTCCAATAGCACTACTAGTTGATAAGAAAAATCTTAAAGCATCACATCCATAAGAATCAATAACATCCATAGGATCTACACCATTTCCCAAACTCTTAGACATCTTAAGGCCTTCCTTATCACGAATAAGACCATGAATAAGACAATCTTTAAAAGGTCTCTTTTCAGTAAAATGTAGCCCTTGAAAAGTCATACGATTAACCCAAAAAGGAATAATATCATAACCTGTAACTAAAACATTATTTGGATAGTACCTTTCTAAAAGTTCAGTTTTATCTGGCCACCCCATAGTACTAAAAGGCCAAAGGGCACTACTAAACCAAGTATCTAAAACATCTTCATCTTGAATCCAGCCTTCACCTTCTGGAGCAGTCATTCCAACATAAACTTCTTCACCTCTATACCACGCAGGTATTCTGTGCCCCCACCAAAGTTGACGTGAAATACACCAATCATAAGTAATCTCCATCCAATGATTCATAATCTTTTCAAATCTTAGAGGAACAAAATTAACTTTATTATCTGCATCTTTCTGAACTTCTAAAACCCTATCAGCAAGAGGTCTCATTTTTACAAACCACTGTTTAGAAAGATACGGTTCAACCATAACATCAGTTCTCTCTGAATGTCCTACTGAATGAACTATCTCTTCTATTTTAATTAATAAACCTTGATTATCTAAATCTTTTACAAGCTCATTCCTACATAGAAACCTATCCATTTTATTATATTTACCTGCATTTTCATTCATAGTAGCATCAGGATTTATAACAACTATTCTCTCCAAATTATGTCTATTACCAACCTCAAAATCATTATTGTCGTGTGCAGGAGTAATCTTAACAACACCTGTACCAAATGAAGGGTCTGCATGTTCATCTCCAATTATAGGAATTAACCTATTAACAATAGGAAGAACGACGTTTTTACCTATCAAATCTTTATATCTCTCATCACTCGGATTAACTGCTACTGCAGTATCACCAAACAAAGTCTCAGGCCTAGTAGTAGCAACTTCTAAAAATTTATCACTTCCCTCTATAAAATATTTAATATGATAAAAAGCGCCAGGAACATCTTTATAAATAACCTCCTCATTAGAAAGAGCCGTCATAGCTTGTGGATCCCAGTTAATAATCCTCTCACCTCTATAAATAAGTCCTTGATTATATAAAGAAACAAACACATGTCTTACTGCATTAGATAACCCTTCATCCAAAGTAAACCTTTCCTTAGAATAATCAAGACTTAACCCAAGTTTTGCCCACTGTTTTCTAATATTATCTGAATACTCTTTTTTCCAGTCCCAAGCATACTTAAGCCACTCTTCTCTATTCATACTTCTTGGATTAAATCCCATATCTTTTAACTTAGCATCAACTTTAGCTTGAGTTGCAATTCCCGCGTGATCCATACCAGGAAGCCACAAAGCATCAAAACCTTGCATTCTCTTAAACCTAATAATAATATCTTGAAGAGTCGTATCCCAAGCATGACCCAAATGAAGTTTACCAGTAACATTAGGTGGTGGAATAACAATAGCATAAGGTTTTTTACTAGTGTCCCCACTCTCAAAATACTTATTACTTAACCACTTCTCATATTTTCCTTCTTCAACAATCTTATGATTATACTTTGTATCTAACATAAATTATCACTCCTTAAATAAATATAATTTTTATAAAAAAAATAAATCACCCTAAAAGGACGACTTACTCGTGTTACCACCTTAATTCAGTAGAAAAATCTACCCTCAAATATTTAACGCATATATACGGTATTATTTTACTTAATTTCAAATAAACAACTCCAAAGCTACATTCTAAGCTCTAGTCTATTAGTTTCCACCAAACACTAATTCTCTACAAAACTAAAATCTTATACTCCTCTTCTTCCTCGTTTTTACATATAAATTATAACATAACTTTAATAAAAATACAATTAAGCATTTATCTCTACTAACTTAAAGCACTTTCCTCTTTGCATAATCTTTAAACCTATCATACACATCTCTCTCAAAATAAACATCATTTCTAAATTCTATACCTTTTCTTTTAAAAGCAATACACTCTTCTCTTAAACTTCCAAACTGAAAATCCCAAATAACTTGATTAGAAGAAACAAACTCATTTAAATTCATAACTGAATAAGAGTCTATATCACGAAGAGCACAAATCTGATAACTTCCATCAAGAAACACTCTTCTAATAACATCAGTACATCCAAATACATCTCCTAAAAACTCTGATACATAAACCTCACTATCCTTAGAAGCATATTTACTATAAAAATACACTAAATCCTCTTCCTCTTCAAAAAATCTAAAACCCGCTTTATCCTTATAACAATAAAGTCTTAATATAGGATTAACATTAATAACATAATGAGCACTATTATTTTCTATCAAAACCTCTCTTTTATTACTAATAACTTCACACAAACTATCTGAAAATATATTATTATCTTTCATAAAACCTCCAAGACAAAATTATACTACTATATTTAAAAATTTTCAAATGTATATACATAACTACTTCTTCTTTAACTTAATCCTAAAATTAGGGAAAGCATTAACAACCCTTCTATTAAGAACCCCACTAGTTCTTAATTTTTCTTTAACCTTATTACTAATCTCTTCTGTCCCATCTTTTAAACTAACACCTACACCCTTAATATTATAAATAATCTTAGAAGAAACTAACACATCTACAATAAAAACTATTAAGAAAAATACTGTAAAAATTTTTAATAATCTAGTATCTATTTTATCTATAACACTAAGAACAAACGGATTAACTAAATAACTCATAACTAAAGCTAACACTCCAAAAAACATCATATTAAGTAAACAAATACGACCATTTAAATTAAACTTCATATGTGAATAATCCCACCATCTAGTTTTAAAAATACGTTCCATAATATAACTAGTAATATACTCTAAAACAGAACAAATAAAAGTAGCCATAACAAAAAGAATAACTGGATTTTCTCTAAACCTATCTAACAAAAACACAATTAGCAAACACCCAAAACCATAAATAGGTAGAGAGGGCCCAATTAAAAAGCCCCTGTTAACAAACTTTTTATCAACA
>CANORX010000144.1 GCA_947569225.1 uncultured Clostridia bacterium | reverse complement strand
TCCATTATTTTTCAAATGTATTTCTATGTTATTGTTTTCTTTTTTAGTCTTCGTTATCTTTTCTAGATTATTTTTTACCTCTATTTCAAGTTTTTCTTTAGGATTAAGATATGAAGAAGCTATTTTAATACTTTCGTTATCAAATGTATCCCATATAAAGTATGTTGTTATTATTACTATTAATAGCATTATTGATTCAAATATAGTGTAAAATATTATTTTGTTTATTTGCACATTATCACCTCAAGTGTTTTTTATTATAGCAAAGGGATTTTTAATGTACAAGAAAAAACTTCTATTTACGTTTAGAAGTTTTATTTTTTTGGTCTATATTTTTTCTTTGTGCATAATATTGTCTTTCGCTTCTGCTTTTTGGTCTTTCTTGTTTTTCTTCTTCTAAGTCATCTAATAGTCTTGATATTCTATCATTTTGTGGATTAGATTCTTTTTTATATCTTATTTCTCTTGTATCTTTTCTTACTATTCCTTTTTCAAGATTTGGATTTCTTCTTGTTCTTTTTTTATTATCGTATTCATGTAAGTTTTCAGCATATTTCATTTTATTTTTAACTGACATTAGTTTTGATAATTTTATTAAATCATATATTATTATTCCTGCTGCGGGAACAAGTATTGCTATAAACCATCCGCCTTTACTCGCTAAGAAGAATTGTACTCTTCCTAATGATGGAATTACTAGTCTAACGGTTCCTATTACATGGTCGGCCATTACTATTTCATTGTCTACTACAGGGTTAGCGTCTCCTCTTGTTCTAAATGATACTCCATTATTTGTGTTAAATTTTTCGACAACTCTGTGTGTTATTGGTGTGTCTCCAAAATAACTATTTGTACTATAATAAGATATTATATCTCCTACTTGTATTTCTTCTGGGTTTTTGTGAACTACTACTACAACATCATAAACTTCTATATCTGGTGTCATACTAGGACTTATTATAGTATATAGTCCTAATGGTGCATTTTTTCCTTTTGCTTGTGCAATTTTATTTATGCAAAGATATACAATTAGAAAAGCTCCAATTGTACAGAGTATTGTCATTATACACCATGATATAATTTTCATTATAAAATTAAATATTTTGTACCCTTCCCGTTTCTTCATTCTTTTCCACCTACTATAAAATATTATAATAAAATTTTTTATTTATTACAAGGAATTTTTGTCTTGTTTTACTTAGGATTCTTAAAAAGAATGTCAAATTATTGTTGCGAGTATTTGTAATCGTTATTTTTTTTATATTCTGTTTCTTTTTTTGAATATATACATCCACAGTAGTTTTGTCTATAAAGATTATATTCTTTAGATAGTTGTATTGATTTTTTGTAACCTTCTTTTTTCTTAAAGTCAGAGTATAAATATTTTATTTTTAATTCTTTTTCTATTTCTTCTCCTATTTTATTTAATATTTGACTGTTTTTGTATGGGCTTATTGTTAGAGTTGTTCCAAAGTAATCATAGTTTAATTCTTTTGCATATTCTGCTGTTTTTTGTAGTCTTAGTTTGTAACATTTATGACATCTATATCCACCTTCTTTTAAGTCTTCTAAGCCTTTAGATATAGTTTTAAATTTTTCGTTTTCGTAATCACAGTCTTTGAATTTTATTCCTAAATTTATTTCTTGGATAAATCTTTTTTGTTCTTCTTTTCTAGTTTCATATTCTTCTAGTGGTTCTATGTTTGGATTGTAATAGAGTACTGTTATGTCAAAGTGACTTGCTAGTCTTGTTATTACGGCAGATGAGCATGGGGCACAGCATGTGTGTAATAGTAGTTTTGGTTTACTTTTTTCATTACTTACTTCATCTATTATTTTTTCTAATATTAAATCATAATTAGTTTTCATTTTCTCTCCTGATTTTTATATGATAAAAAGGCTTGTTAAGCCTATTTTTGTTTTCTTGAGTCTTCTTTTTTTCTTTGGTCTGTGTTAAGTGTTTTTTTTCTAAGTCTAAAACTTTTAGGTGTTATTTCTACTAATTCATCAGCATTTATGTAGTCTAGCGCTATTTCTAGTGTTAGTTGTCTTGGACGTTTTAATACAACTGTATGGTCTTTGCTAGCACTTCTTGTGTTTGTTAGGTTTTTAGATTTAGTTACATTAACTGCTAAGTCATTGTCTCTGTTGTTTTCTCCTACTATCATTCCTTCGTAAACTTCTACCCCAGGTTCTATAAACATTATTCCTCTGTCTTCTAAAGCTCCCAAACCATAGGCTGTTGCTTTTCCATTTTCCATAGATACAAGTACACCAAGTTTTCTTTCTCCAACGTTTCCAGCTGTTAGTGGTCCATATTCTTTAAATGTATGATTTATTATTCCATATCCTTTTGTTAGTATTAAGAATTCATTTACAAAGCCTATTAGTCCACGAGAAGGAACAACGTATTCAAGTTTTGTGTTGTTTTCCAAAGCTTTCATGTTTACCATAGTTCCATTTCTTGATGCAAGACTTTCTATTACTGCTCCTACAGTGTCTGTTGGTGCTTCTATCATAACATTTTCGTATGGTTCTGTTTTTACTCCATCTGTTTCTTTTATTATTACTTCAGGTTTAGATACTTGTATTTCAAATCCTTCTCTTCTCATGTTTTCTATTAGTATAGATAAGTGTAGTTCTCCACGTCCACTTACTATCCAAGATTCGGCATCATTTGGTACAACTTTTAAGGAAACGTCACTTTCTAATTCTTTCATTAGTCTTTCTTCTATTTTTCTTGCTGTTAGTAAGTCTCCTTCTTTACCCGCGAATGGGCTTGTGTTGACTCCAAATGTCATTTGTAGAGTTGGTTCTTCTATTTTTAGTATTGGTAATGGATTTTCTTTTCCTACTTCACATACAGTTTCTCCTACTGATATGTCTGGTAATCCTGATATTCCTATTATTTCTCCAGATGTTGCACTTTCTATTTCTTGTCTTTTTATTCCTATGAATCCAAATAGTTTTTGTACTCTAAATTGTTTTATTGATCCATCTAGTCTTACACAAGATACCATTTGTCCTACTTTGATTTTTCCATTGTTAATTGTTCCGATTCCAATTCTTCCTACATAGTCATTGTAGTCTAGTAGGGCTGGTTGGAATTGTAGTGGTTCTTCTATATTCCCTGTTGGTTCTGGTATTGTGTTTATTATTGTTTCAAATATTGGCTCCATTGTGTGTTTTTGTGTTGATAAGTCTTCTTCATAACTTGATGTTCCATTTA
>CANORX010000143.1 GCA_947569225.1 uncultured Clostridia bacterium | reverse complement strand
TTTGGAAAAGTTATCTTCCAAAAAATTTAATATTTATCAAGAACAAAGAAAAACAGATCTGAACTTGGTGAATAAGTCGGATAGTCTTTGTCAAACAGACTATAATGGAGAATTCCAATCTGCATCGGATCTTGATGTTGGAAAATCATTTGTATTGCATAAAAAAATAACTTTTTAAATTTAAAAATATAGTGCAAACTATATTTTTTTGTATGATACCTGTCGATTAAAATTTTTCTTCTTGTTTCTATTAAAGTAGAACTTCTTTTTACATTGTAATTTTTTCTTTTCTTCAAATAATTTTGAAAAATAAATCATCTATGGTATAATTAGAAATAGTAATGGAGGAAATATATGACAGTTGATGGAATTTTTAATCTTATGTTTTACTCGTTTGGGCAATTTTATATTATATACTTAAGAATTTGAGAAAAAATGTTAAAATGGTTCTTTTATTTAAAGGAATTTTAGTCATTATTTTTCTAAAAATTTTTAGTGATCTTTTAGGGTTAGTAACCATTGGTTTTTTACTTGATTATATTATTGAATGGGCTCCTCTTGCTTTAATTATTATTTTTCAACCAGAAATTCGAAATGTATTAGAACATTTAGGGCGAAGTCAACTTCTTGGTCGTCATAAAGTTTTAACGGTTGATGAACGAGAAAAAATGGTTTATGAGATTGTTGGTTCTCTTGATTATTTAAGAAAAGCTAAAATTGGTGGTTTAATTGTTATTGAAAGAGATAATAGTTTAAACGATTATATCGAAAGATCTAAAAAAATTTATGCGGAAATATCCAGTGATCTTTTAATTTCTATTTTCTTTCCTAATAACCCTTTACATGATGGTGGTGTTATTATTCAAGGAGATAAAATTACGAGTGCGGGGGCTGTATTTCCAACAAGCGATAATTTAAAAATTAGTAAACGTCTTGGAACAAGACATCGTGCAGCTCTTGGTATTTCTGAAGAAATGGACTGTATTTCTATTATTGCATCTGAGGAAACAGGTAGACTTTCTCTTGCTATTGGTGGGGAACTTTATTATAATTTGTCTTTGGATGATATAAAAATTCGTCTGTTAGATGAATTAAGACCAAAGAAAGTCATTATTTCCGATGAAGAGGAGGTAGAGGATGAAAATAATTAAAGATATTTTGGCTTCTATTTATCAAGTAATTGATAAGGTATTTATTTTACCAATTACTAAATTCGTTTTTAGAATAACAAAAAAGTTTGATCGTCCAAGTAAATGGTTAGAAAATTGGCTTTCTAAAAGTAATACATTGCTTTTTATTTCCTTGTTATTGATCAAAAAATTCTTTTTTTTAGTCGAAGTTCGGCCGAGGTATTAAAAAAGCAACCTGTTGTTGCTGTTTATAATGAAGATGCTTATGTAATTGAGGGACTTCCTGAATTTGTAGATATTACTTTGATCGGTAGTAAAACGGACCTTTATATTGCAAAACAGTCTCCTACCAATACTGTTCAAATTGATTTAAGTGGTTATACAGCAGGACAATATAAAGTTGATATTAATTATAACAATGTATCTAGTTCTCTTGAATATAGTGTTAATCCTTCTTTTGCAACGGTTACTATTTATCCAAAAATATCAAAAGGTAAAACGCTTACAATTGATGTTTTAAATCAGGATAATTTAGATGATAAATTAGTTATTGAGGATGTTAAAGTTCCAAATGAAGAAGTTGTTATTAAGGGAGCAGAATATCAAGTTTCTAAAGTAGCAACGGTTAAAGCTCTTGTGGATATTAATAACTTAGTAAAACAGCAAGTCGGAACGCATACTTTAAAAGATGTTCCTTTAAAAGCTTATGATGAACAAGGAAATGTTGTGGATGTTGAAATTGTACCTGGTACAATTGATGCGGAAGTTGTTATTTCTTCCCCTAGTAAAGAGGTTCCTATTAAAGTTATTCCAAAAGGAGAAGTTGCTTTTGGTGGAGCTATTAGTGCAATTAGTTCTAGCGTTACAAAGGTAACCGTTTATGGAACTAAAGAGGCTATTGCAAATTTAGAATATGTACCTGTTGAAATTGATGTAACAGGTTTAACAGAGGATCGTCAGTATAAGATGGAACTCGTAAAACCTAGTGGAATTAAATCTATGTCGGTTTCTAATGTAACTGTTGATATTGCTGTTATTTCTGAGGTTTCCGAAAAAACGTTAGAAGTAATAATTGACTTTAGAAATGTAAAAAATGGATACTCTGCACAGGGATCAACACCAAATGATTATAAGGCTGTTGTTCGTGTAAAAGGAGTTCCTAGTGTTATTAAAGATATGGTAGCTACAGATGTAACGGCTTATGTAGATCTTTCAACTTATAAAGAGGGTCTAAAACAAGAAGTTGAAGTCCATGTAGAGGGAATTGACGTAAAGGTTCAATATGTAGCGGTTACTAAGAAAATAACTGTGGATATTTATAAAAATTAAAAAAGATCATTGATCTTTTTTAATTTTTTTATAAAATTTTGGGAAAAATAAAAATACTATGTTTTTTATTTCATATCAATGTGTTGAAATAAAAGACCAATATTGATAAGCCCAGCAATTCCAACGATGGAATAAATAATCCGTGCAAGAGAATGGTTTTCTCCGAAAAGAGCTTCTACTAAATTATAGTCAAATAAACCAATTATTCCCCATACAACGGCACCAATAATGGTTATGACTAAGCAAGTTTTTTGTAATCCTTCCATATTTTCTCCTTTCTTTTTCATTTTTTATTGTTAACAAAAAAAAATAATTTATTCATTCATAAATAGAATAATTATTCCATATATTTTATTGAACAAAAGGAGTGGAATGATGAAAAGAAAATTATTGTTCGTTTTTGTAGTAGTTTTAGGCGTTATGACGATGGGATGTGGAAAACTTGGTAGTGCGGATGTTTTAAAAGAATTTACTAAGAAAGTCGAAAATGCTGGTGCCTATCATATGACAGGAGAATTGGAAATTTTAAACAATGAAGATCGTTATCTTTACGATGTAGAAGTTTCTTATAAAAAAGAAAATTATTTTCGTGTTAGTTTAAAAAACCAAACGAATAATCATGAACAAATTATTTTAAAAAATGAAGAGGGTGTATTTGTTTTGACGCCATCTCTTAATAAAAGTTTTAAATTTCAAAGTGAATGGCCTTATAATAATTCTCAAACTTATATTTTACAGGCACTTTTGAAAGATATGAAAAATGATACGGAAGCCAATATTACAGAAACAGAGGATGGTTATTTAT
>CANORX010000142.1 GCA_947569225.1 uncultured Clostridia bacterium | reverse complement strand
AAGCACTTCACCTTCATAATACTCATATTTATTCCTACCAGCATTTACTTTAATTTTAACTCTTTTACCCCTTAAATTTTCTACTTGTTCTTTTACTTTTAATGTATTCATTTATTTTTCTCCCCTTGGATAACCTACATACATAGTACCTTTACTCTTAAGTCCACCAATACCATCCTGACCATACTTAGTCTTAGAAAGTAAATTAAGTAAATCAACTTCCTCACTTCTATCTAACAAACTTATTGATGTAGCAATAATAGCTGGATCTAAGGCGTGGATATTAATTCTTTTTGGACTAGATGCGAATGTAGCCCCTGCTTTAATTAACTCTTCATAATTACTCTGACAAGCACCAGCTATAATAATTAACTTATCACTACTCTTTTCATACTTTCTTGCTTCTATAACTGCTTTACAAAAATTTTCACTATTCTTATAAAGATTATTAAGACTCTCTTCACGCTTCTTAAAATAAGCATCATGCCCAGTAATAATTAAAATATCAGGATTATACTGCTTTAAAAACTTAGGAATTTCCTTAAACATTTCACTCTCTTTAACACTTTTACCATAAGCTAAAACATTATTTTTCTTATAAAACTCCATACACTTATTCAAATATGATTTATCACCATCAACATGAAGAATCTTTCCAGGCAAATAAAAATACTCGCTTCTATCCAAATTAGCTATAGTGTCCATTAGGGGAAAAAAATCATCACTAAAACTTCCCCTATCACACACTACCAAATCATTTATAGGTGCATCTGCCATAAGTCTAATATCCACGCCTTTTAAAACACATTCCTTACCTTCTATAGCAATAACTTCAAAAACAATATCATTTTGATAACTCTTTCTTGTAACATACTCACCCAATTTAATCATAATACCCCCACTTAAATATATGAAAATAACATAAAAAGATAACTTAAAATTAAATATAAAAAAATAAACTACTTTCCGTAATTTATCTTTTCCATAATTTCAATATGAGCTTGACTGCCTAAAACACTTTTATCAGTATATTCATAATCTACTAAATAATTATACTTAAATTGAAGTATCCTCCTAACAGACTCATCAATTCTACTTTCACTAACATTATCCTTAATAGTTTCAATTGCTAACATCACATCACTAGGCATCAAAAGAATATCTGCTCCTGCGTTAACTGCCTTCAAATAAATATCTTCTAAAGAATAATTATCCGTTAAAGCTTTCATATTTAAGGCATCTGTAATAATAATACCATCAAATCCTAAATCTTTTCTTAAAATATCTGTCAAAATATGTTTAGACAAACTAGCAGGTTCACTATTACCTGTAACATTAGGAAGTGAAATATGTGCTGTCATAACAATCTCAGCACCACTTGATATTGCAGACTTAAAAGGTATTAACTCCATATCACTTAAATCTTTATAAGACTTATCTACAACTGGTAAAGAAGTATGTGAATCAGTATCAGTATCCCCATGTCCTGGAAAATGTTTAAAAGTTGGCATAACTCCATTTTCCTCTAAACCTCTAGCTAAACTAAGACCCATTTTAGAAACTAAAGATGCATCACTCCCAAAACTTCTATTACCAATAACAGTATTCTTAGGATTAGAAAAAATATCAAGAACAGGTGCATTAACCACATTAATACCTAAAGTTCTCATCTCTAAAGCCATAACTTTACCAACTTGATAAGCCAAACTCTCATCCTTAGTTTTACCTAAAGAATACATATCAGGAATAAATGTAGGCTTAACATCTGTAAGCTTTTGTAACCTTTGCACCCTTCCACCTTCCTGATCAGTAGAAACTATTAAAGGTATTGAAGACAAACTCTTAATATCACTAATTAACTTTTTAGTTCCCTCAAAAGTTGAATAATTATTCCCCATTAAAATAACTCCACCAGGCTTAACACTCTCAAACATAGTCTTAAACTTATCATTCACTTCAGTAACATTAAAATCAATCACTAACATTTGCCCGATTTTCTCTTCTAAAGTCATATTATCAATAATATCACTAATAGCATCTTTCTTCTCTACATTATCCACACTACCATCTACATCATTTATATTCTTCTCATCATCTTTAATATCTTGATTTTTATTATAAAAAACAGTAAAACCAAAAATTGTAACAATAATTAAAGCACCAACAAAGAATACTAAATTCTTATATTTCATAAATTTTATCCCCTCAATAAATATTATTTTAAATAATTAGCAATATGAACAAAATCTTCTAAAGATAATTGTTCTGCCCTATAAGTCAAATCTTTACCAATCTCAAACAAAGCTTTCTCTACCTTTTCTAAATCATACAAGCTCAAATTATTGCGCAAATTCTTTCTCTTTTGAGTAAAAGCATCTCTAACTAACTTTAAAAAGAAATCTAAATCATTTACCTTTAATAACTCTTCTTTTTTAGTAAACTTTACTACAACACTATCCACATTAGGTCTCGGAAAAAATGAATTCTTACTAACTGTAGTAACCTTACTAATATCGAAATAATATTGAAGAAAAACCGACAAACTATTATAATCTTTAGAATTAGGCTTAGCCATAAACCTATCTCCTACTTCTTTTTGAACCATAACTATCATTTCATAAACACTCGTTTCTTTAATAACTTTATTAATAATAGGCGTTGTAATATAATAAGGTAAATTAGCTATTAAATGTATTCTCTCATAACTATACTTACTTAAAACATCATCTAAATTAACACTCAAAAAGTCTTGAAAAATTACTTCTAAATTACTAGAATCAATCTTTTCAAGTTCACTTTTCAATCTTAAATCTATTTCAAATGCTACCACTGGAACACCAAATTCCACTAATAACTTAGTAATAGAACCATTTCCAGGACCAACCTCTATAATAATAGAATCCTTTAGAATACTAGCACTATTAACTATTTTTCTTTTAATATTATCATCAATCAAAAAATTTTGACCTAAACTCTTCTTAAATTTAAAACTATTCATTATCTAAACCTATTACCATATTCACTAATATAATTTTCACTATAACTATAAGTATTCCAAGACCTAAAACTATAATAATGATTATTTCTCACTCCATTTAAAGCATCAGTAACAACTTCCTGAACTAAAGCTGTATTTGCAGTTAATGTACCATCTCCATTTAAATATCTCTTATAATATCCATCTAAATATCCAGAAAATTGACCTCTCGCAGTAATAACCTCAATAGGGGTCTTACCACTATTGTCACTTCTATTTAAAATAACGCTCATAACAGCCAA
>CANORX010000141.1 GCA_947569225.1 uncultured Clostridia bacterium | reverse complement strand
ATTATTTGTTTCTTTGTTTTCATATTTGTTTATTTCTAAGTTATCATAGTTTAATATTTCTTTATTATTAATGTTATTTAATTCCTCTGATTCATCTTTGTATTTAACTTTTATATTATCTCTTTCGTCATAATACATTTTTATCCCTCCTAGTTTTAAGATATGTTTTTTTATTTAGAAAGTAAGGGCATATGTACTTAACATTTGTCGTTTGATAAATATTTTGTGTAAATATATTAAATATTTGTTGAATAAAAATAATCAGTAATGTTAAAATAACATGTAGGTGATAGATATATGAATTATAAAATTACATCAAACTCTGATATGGATACTATAGAGTTGGCACAAAATATTGAAAGCGAAAAATTTGCTAATATGGTTATATGTTTAGAAGGCGATTTGGGAAGTGGTAAGACTTTGTTTACTAAAGCGTTTGCTAAGAGTTTGGGTATAGAAGAAAATATTACTTCTCCAACTTTTAATATTATTAAAGAGTATGAGGGTGAAATGAGGCTATTTCATATGGATGTTTATAGACTCAGTGAGGTTAAAGAAGATATAGGAATTTCAGAGTATTTTAAAAAAGGTGGGATAACTATTATTGAATGGGCTGATTTGATAGAAGATATTAAGCCTCAGAATAGACTTGATATAAAGATTAAGATAATTGGAGAAAATAAAAGGATTTTTTCTATAACTCCTCATGGAGAAGAATATGAAGACTTGTGTGAAAGAGTTCTTTAATTAGATTTTGATTTTGTAATATACTCTTTTCTTGTTTTAAGAAAATGAGTTTTTTTGATATTTAAGTGAAAGTTTGGAATTTTTTTATTCTAGATTTTATTTTTGCTATTTGATAAAATATGTTTAGGAAGTGATTTTATGTATACTCTTTTTATAGATACTCATGGAGAAATTATTACTGTAGCTGTTTTTAATGGTAATGAAGTTATAGAGAAAAGTAAGGAAAGCCATTATAGTCATGCTGTTTTTTTGGCACCTATGATTAGTGAAGTTTTAAGTGATAATAATTTAAGTATTAGGGATATTAAAGATATTGTTGTTGTTAATGGTCCTGGAAGTTTTACAGGACTTCGTATAGGATTATCTTTTGCTAAAACTTTAGCTTTTTCTTTGGGTATTTCTATTTATGTTATTTCTTCTTTGTCTAGTTATTTAGTTAGTAGTGATTATAATGGTAATAAGGTTTGCGTTTTAGAGGATAATAAAGGTTATTATGTAAGTGAGTTTGATAAATTTAATAATGTTATTTTAGAAGAGTGTTATTTAGAAGATATATCAAGTTTTAAAGATAAGTTTATTGTTCCACAAAATTTGGATGTTAAAAAAGTTATAGAGTATGCTAAAGATAGTGGTCCTGTTGATTCTCATTTAGTTAGGGCTAATTATGTTAAAAAGATTGAGGTTGAAAAGTGATAGATATTAAGGATTTAGATTTTAGTAAGAAACGAGTTTTTTATGTTAGTGATGGAGATGAAGTTGGTTATGTTATTATAGAAGATGTTGGCGAAGTTATTAATATAATAGATGTTTTTGTTTATGAAGGTTATAGAAAAAGAGGCGTTGCTTCAAAGTTGTTAAGTTATATTTTTGATATGTATAGAATTAGAAATATTAGATTTATGTTAGAAGTTAGAAAAGATAATTTGCTAGCTATAAATTTGTATAAGAAGTTTGGGTTTAAGCAAATTTATGTTAGAAGAAAGTATTATAAGAATGAAGATGGGATTATAATGGAGGCGATTAGATGAAAGATGTTTATATTTTGGCTATTGAATCTAGTTGTGATGAGACTAGTTGTTCTATTGTAAAAAATGGTAATATTGATGTTGCTACTGTTATTAATACTCAGATAGATATACATAAAATGTATGGTGGTGTTGTGCCTGAGATTGCTAGTAGACTTCATTTAGAAAATATTACTTTAGTTATTGATGAGTGTTTGAAAAAAGCAAATATGAATGTTAGTGAAGTAGATGCGATTGCAGTTACATATAGTCCAGGTCTTTTGGGAAGTTTGTTAGTTGGATTAGAATCTGCTAAAGCACTTTCGTTAGTTTATGATAAACCTCTTATTAAAGTTAATCATATGTTGGGACATATAGTGGCTAATAATATTGGGCAAACTCTTCGCTATCCTCTTATTTCTCTTATTATTAGTGGAGGTCATACTGATTTGATTTATATGGAAAGCGAGAATAGCTTTAAGTATATTGGTAGAACTATTGATGATGCTGTTGGTGAGTGTTTTGATAAGGTTGCTAGAATTTTAGATATGCCTTATCCAGGTGGGCCTAATGTTGAGAAACTTGCTCTTGTGGGTACTGATTCGTATGCAATGCCTAGGATTTTAGATGATGGTAGTTTTAATTTTAGTTTTAGTGGAATTAAAAGTCATATTAATAATTTAGTTCATAATGCTAAGCAAAGAGGCGAAGAAATCAATAAAGCTAATATTGCTTGTTCATTTCAAAATGCTGTTACGAATAGTTTAGTTAGTAAAAGTAAAGCTGCAATAGAAAAATATGGAGTTAATAATTTTTGTGTTTCAGGTGGTGTTGCTTCTAGTTCTTTTATACGTAATGAATTATTTAGTATGTGTGAAGAGTTAGGTGTAAAGATGTTTGTTCCTCTTAAAAAGTATTGTACAGATAATGCGACTATGATAGGTGCGGCGGCTTATATTTTATATAAGAATAATCAATTTAGTGGTCTAGATATTAATGCTAGTAGTCATGAAGAGTTAAGTTTAGAGGATATAATTTGTTAAGTTTAATTATGCTACTTGAAATAACACTTATTTTGTTATAAAATTATATTATATAGTAGCGGAGGAAAATTATGAAGGATGTGTCTAATAAAAGTTATATTGCAGTTATGAGTGTTAGTATAATATGTTTAGTTGTTATAGTGTTTTCTGTGACTTATGCATATTTTACTCCTAAGATTGAAGGAGAAGGAACAGACGTTAATTTGATGGGTGGAAAAGTAAAGTTAAATATTTCAGAAGATAAGATTAATGCTTCTAATTTAGCGCCTATTTATGATTCTACTAAGGATACAAAAGCTCAGAAGAATACTTTTACTATTTCTAGAAGTAGTGATAGTAATTTGGATGCTTGTTTTGCTTTATATTTAGTGGTTGATGAGATTGGCGAAAAATTAAAGAATCAGTATTTTAAGTATGAGTTAGATTATGGAACTCAAAGTCCAGTTGTAGGTGATTTTTCTAATTTAACTTTTGATCCTGATACTGGTAAGGCT
>CANORX010000140.1 GCA_947569225.1 uncultured Clostridia bacterium | reverse complement strand
CATCTGAATTTATAGAATTTGAGGACAAAGTACATATTGACAAAAATACAGGTTTTATTGATGCTTATATACCAGCCACTAAAGTTTTAATTGAGCAAAAAAGTATTAATAAAGATTTACGAAAAGGAATAAGACAATCAGATGGTTCACTATTAACACCATTCCAACAAGCAAAAAAATATATTGCAGAGTTGCCAGTTTCTAAACATCCTAAATGGGTTATTACTTGTAACTTTAAATCTTTTTTGATTTATAATATGGAAGATCCAAATGGAGAACCTGAAGAAATATTATTAAAGGATTTAGCAAAAGATTATTATCGTTTACAGTTTATTGTAGATACTGGAAATAGCAATATAAAAAAAGAAATGCAAGTTTCTATTCAAGCAGGAGAGTTGGTTGGTAAAATTTATGATGAGATATTACCATTATATAGAGAGCCTGAAAATAAGGAAACTTTAAAAAGTTTAAATATGTTATGTGTTAGACTAGTGTTTTGTCTTTATGCAGAAGATGCTGGGCTATTTGGAAAACACAATATGTTTCATGATTATTTGTCTAAAATTCCTGCTAATTATTTAAGAAGAGCATTAATAGATTTGTTTAAGGTATTAGATACGAAATTAGAAGATAGAGATCCTTATATTGAAGAAGAATTATCACAGTTCCCTTATGTGAATGGTGGTTTGTTTGCTAATGAGGAAATAGAAATTCCAAATTTGAATGAAAAAGTAAAGGAATTATTATTATCTAAAGCAAGTGAAGATTTTGATTGGAGTGATATTTCACCAACTATTTTTGGAGCTGTTTTTGAAAGTACACTAAACCCTGAAACAAGGCGTGCTGGTGGTATGCACTATACTTCAATAGAGAATATTCATAAGGTTATTGACCCTCTATTTTTAAATGAGTTACAAGATGAATTAGAAAAAAAGATTTTGAATATAACAACTTTAAAAAATATAAAAGAAAATGTTGCAGCTTTTCAGGATAAAATATCAAAATTAAAGTTTTTGGACCCTGCATGTGGCTCTCGGTAATATAGGTTTACAATAGATATGTCACACCGAATATAAAAAATAAAAATAGGAAATACCAAAAAATATGATAAAATGTTTTTAACCACAAAAACTTTTAAATATTGGAGGTATTTCCTATGAATAGTATAACACAAGATATATTATATAAGCAATCAGTTGTAAAATATTCTTTTAAATATGGAGTAACAAAGGCAGCAATAAAGTTTAAAATGCACAGAAAAACGATATATAGGTGGAGAGAAAAATATGATGGAACACCAGCAAGTTTAAAGAATAAATCAAGGAAACCGCATTCACATCCAAATCAGCATACAGAAGAAGAAATAAAGAAAATAAAAGATTATAAATATAAAAACAAGGAAACAGGATTAGTAGTATTGTGGGTAAAATTAAGAAGAAGTGGATACACAAGAAGTATAACAAGCCTATATAGAGTAATGCAAAGATTAGGAATATACAATAAAACGCCAAGTAAAAAGAAAGAATATGAACCGAAACCATATCAACAAATGACCCATCCAGGAGAAAGAGTACAAGTAGATGTTAAATATGTACCAGCAAAAAGTCTAACAAAAGAAGTAAAAGAAAAAGACGGAAGATACTATCAATATACCGCAATAGATGAATATACAAGGCAAAGGATATTATGGGCAAGTAAAGAACATAGTACATATGCTTCAGTAGAATTTTTAAAAATAATAACAAAGAAATTTAAGTATAAGATAGAATGTATACAAACAGATAATGGAGCAGAATTTACAAATAAATTAACAACATATAGGGATAAGAAAACAAAGTTTGAGAAAGCATTAAAGGAGCAAGGAATAGAACATAAGCTAATAAAACCAAAGACACCAAGACATAATGGGAAGGTAGAAAGAAGTCATAGAAAGGACCAAGAAAGATTTTATTATAATAAAGTGTTTTGTAGTTTTGAGGATTTTAAAAACAGACTAAAATATTGGGAGAAAGAATATAATAACTTTCCAATGAAACCATTAGGGTGGAAAAGTCCAAACGAAAAATATTTAGAATATATAAAGAGTTAAAGTACAGAGTAATCATATCAGGTATTCCAAAGTATATATTTTTAAATAAAGTGTGACATATGTTTGACAAACCAACATTGGACCCTGCATGTGGCTCTCGGTAATTTCTTGACAGAAACTTATATAAGTTTAAGAAAAATGGAAAATAAGGCTCTTGAGAAGCTGAATAAAGGTCAAATTCAATTTGGTATGGAACAGTTTAATCCTATTAAAGTTTCTATTGGTCAATTTTATGGTATAGAAATAAATGATTTTGCAGTAACAGTTGCAAAAACTGCTTTATGGATTGCTGAGAGTCAAATGATGAAAGAGACAGAGGAAATATTGCATTTGAATTTAAACTTTTTGCCTTTGAAGTCTTATACAAATATAATCGAGGATAATGCTTTGCGTATTGACTGGAATGAGGTTGTTCCAAAGGAAGAATTAGATTATATAATGGGAAATCCGCCTTTTATAGGTGCTTCAAATATGAATAAAGAACAAAAGGAACAATTGTATGATGTTTTTGATAGTATGAAAAGATGTGGGGAATTAGATTATGTTTTTTGTTGGTATAAAAAAGCATGTGATTATATGGAAAAAACACGTATAGAAAGTGCTTTTGTAGCTACAAATTCGATATGTCAGGGCGAACAGGTCAATATTTTTTGGAAGCCATTATTTGAAAAAAATATAAAAATAAACTTTGCATATAAGAGCTTTATATGGGATAATGAAGCAAGTCAAAAAGCTCAAGTTCATTGTGTTATTGTTGGTTTTTCATATGTACAAAAAAACAAAAAACAATTGTATAGTAATAATAGATTAAAGATAGTTAAAAATATTAATGCTTTTTTAATAGATGCACAAGATATTTTTATAGATAGTTTTACAAGGCCACTATCAAATGTAACAAAGATGATTCGTGGTAGTTCTCCTTGTGATAATGGGAATTATAGTTTTACAGAAGATGAAATGAAAGAATTTGTACAAAGAAATCCAAATTTGAAAAAATTCATAAAAAAGTATATTGGTTCAAGAGAATTTATAAACCAGATACCAAGATATTGTATCTGGCTTTATAATGAAGATGTTTCAGAATTCAGATATAGTACAGATTTAAGAAAACGTATAGAGAATGTGGTAAACTTTAGGAAGTCTAGTAAAAAAGAAAAGACTAGAGAATTAGCATATTCACCGTTGATTTGGGAAGCTAATA
>CANORX010000139.1 GCA_947569225.1 uncultured Clostridia bacterium | reverse complement strand
ATACAACTGGTTATGAGGAAATAATTATGTCAGCAAAAGAAATAAAAGAAAAACAATTAGATACAAGTAATATTATAAATTATGCATTAAATGTTGATATACCTTATGAGGTTGGAGAAAGATTTGCATATAACAATGTAGAGCCATTTATATTATCAGTATTTTTTCAAGAAAAATTTAGGATTAATTTATCTGAATTTATAAAAGAAAATATATTTGATAAATTAGATATTAAAGAATACAAATGGGATAATTATGGAAAATATTGTCCAGGTTGCACAGGGTTGTTTTTAAAACATTCAGATTTTCATAAGATAGGTAAATTGTTACTAAATAATGGAAAATATAATAATATTCAAGTAATACCAGAAGAATGGATAAATGAAATGTGTAAAATGCAATTTGAAACTCCTGAAATATGTAAAAAAGAAAGAGTATTACCAAAATATGGTGTAGGTTATTTTACTTTTATTTCAAGAGATGGAATAGTTTTAGAGATGGTTCAAATGGCCAAAATATTATAATAGATAAAAATAAAAATCTTTTAATAACGATAATGTCAACTGAACCTAATATGAAAAATATAACAGAAGTTTTAAGAAATTTGATATAGGAGAAGGAATGATTTTGTTTTAATAAAAAGAAAGTGAGATGATATAAATGAAAAAGGCATTTTCTGTGATTTCTAACTTTAGTAAAGAAGCAATAGATATTTTAAAAAATAATAATATTGACTTAACGATAGATGATTCAGATAATATTCCAAATACTGAAGAATTAATATCTTTATTACAAGAGTACGATATTTTAATTATTGGTGTAAAAACCTTAATTTCAAAAGAGATACTAGATCATGTTAAATCTTCAAAAATAATAGCTACATTATCTATAGGGCTTGACCACATAGATGAGGAAGTTAGAAAATCTAATTTAGTGAATGTAATTAATGTTAAGAACGCTAATACTATTTCCGTTGCCGAGCATATTTTTTCCTTAATACTGGCACTTAATAAAAGATTGTATGAATCTAACAATTTAGTCTTGCAACAAAAAGGAAACAAAAAGAATTTACAAGAAAGGCCTGATGATATATCTAATAAGAAATTAGGATTAATTGGTGCTGGGAATATAACTAAAGAAGTTATTAAAATTGCAAAGATATTTAATATGTCAATATCTTGTTATACTAAAAATCCTGATAATCATAAAGATTTATTAAATGATGGAGTAACATTTAAAACATTAGATGAAATTCTTAAAGAAAGTGATATTATTAATGTTAGTATTCCATTAACAGATGAAACAAAATATCTTATTTCTAAAGATAAAATTGATATGATGAAGGAGACAGCAACATTTATAAATACATCTAGACAAGATATTATAGATACTAAAGCATTAATAGAAAAAACTGATAAATATAATACTTTTTATGTTGGACTTGATATTGATTTAGACAATTATGAAGCATTGCTTTCAGAATATAGAAGCAATGTTATTGTAACACCACACACAGCAGGTGTATCAAAACAAGCAATTGAAAGAATGGATTTTGAATTAGCTAATAATATAGTAAATACTATTATTAACTAAATAATTTTATAGGAGTGAGTTAAAGTTATTATGAAAAAAATCTATTTATTAGTTAGTTTAATAATTATAGTTCTTTTTTTATCAGGATGCACAAATCAAAATCAATTTTCTAATAATTATGATAAAAGTACAATTAATGATGCAAGTAATAACGACGAAAAAGAACAAGAAGATATAGAATATTATAAAGATAATGAAATGATTAACAAATTCATCAATATATTCAATAGATTATATACTGATAATTTAATTACAAGTGATATGATAAAAATTTATCATCATCATGGAAGTGATCATAAAAACCAAGTTCAATTTTACATTAAAGATAAACAAATAACACTAACTAATGAATATTCTAATAAAATAAGTGTTTATATAGACAATTTAAAATCCAATGAAGATGATATTATTAAAGATTTAACTATAATGTTTACAAAAGTTCTTGATAATTCCTTAACGACTGAAGAAATAGAAACATATTGGAATACTCAAAAAGCATCTGGAAGTATAAATGATTATAATGATATAGAATACCAAACCAGCCAAAATTTGAGTACAGGCAAAATAGAATATATTAAAATTAGTGGTAAGTTAGAATAACAAGTTACAATTGTGCGCCCAGATAAGGGTTAATAATCAAGTAGGTGGGAATCCTACCTAGTAAAGTCTAGCCAACAACTAGTAGTGAGTCTTGGGTTATAAATGGTAACATTTATGACTAAGCGTAGACAACAAGGAAATAGGGTTAGTATTGAGCCCCGAAATTTTGTAGAATACTAGAAAGACGACGTTTTAATTGTAACGGAAGTCAACATCTAAATATTCGTTATGGCAAGAATAATTAGATTTCTACGGAGTCAGAGACCTAATCATGTTTCACATAGTGATTATTATATCAACTGGGGAGAGACTATCACTTCTCTAAGTCCGAAAGTAGGCAGTGAGCCAATCGGTAAAACCAGTGAATGTGAGTATGACAAACAACCACAAACGGAAGAACGTCAAAAGAGTGATAGCCAGTCAGATGTATTCATAGTACTGATGATACTGTATCAATAAATACAGAGTAAGGAAGGGATACACATAATATAGCTCTTGTTAAAAGAAACATTATCCACTATGCAAGGAGGGATAAATAATGTCAACTAAAATAGCAAGAATAAATCAAATAGCAAAAGAAAAACCACAAGAAGTTTTTACATCAGTATATCATTTAATCAACCATGAATTACTTAGAGAATGTTTTGATGAACTAGATGGTAATAAAGCAACGGGACTAGATAAAGTAACTAAAGATATGTACTTCATGAATTTAGATGAAAATCTAAATAATTTAGTAGATAAACTTAAAACAAAATCTTATCGTCCAAGTCCTGCGAGAAAAGTGAATATTCCTAAAGCAAACGGAAAACTTAGAGGACTTGCAATTGCAAACTTTGAAGATAAGATAGTACAATTAGCAGTCAAAAAGTTAGTTGAGGCAATCTTCGAGCCAAAATTTGCAAATAATATGTTTGGATTTCGACCTAACAAAAGTTGTCATGATTGTTTAAAATACCTAACACAATGTATCGAAAAGAAATATACAAATTATATTCTTGATGCAGATATTAAAGGATATTTTGACAATATCAATCATGATTTAATTATGAAAGCATTAGAAATGCACATAAAAGATACAAATTTATTAAGACTTATTAAAAGATTTCTTAAAGCAGGTATTAT